>JANOUM010000181.1:0-24782 GCA_031416855.1 Rhodoferax sp.
AAACCGATCGAGAGCAGGCCGGCGCCGATCTCGCGCACCGCAGTGGCCGCCTGGTCCCAGGTCCAGCTGTGCCAGATGCCCAGTTCTTTCTGGCGCAGCCACACCCTGGGCCCGCGCGCGGCGACGGCGTTCCAGAACACCTCGGGAATAGTTTCGCCGGCCATCTGCAGCGCGGTATTCGGCTCGTATTTGGTCAGCGTCCAGAGGTTGCTCATGGGGTCCTCATCTCCATGTTTTCTTCTTCTTCCAGCGCCGGTCGCCGCGCACCCCGGTTTCCTTCATGCCCAGGTAGAACTCCTTGATATCTTCCTTTTCCCGCAGATTGGCGCAGGTGTCCTCCATCACGATGCGGCCGTTCTCCAGCACGTAGCCGTAGTCGGCGGCGTTGAGCGCCATGTTGGCGTTCTGTTCCACCAGCAGGATCGTCATGCCGCGCTCGCGGTTGATGCGCACCACGATCTCGAAAATCTCCTTGGTGAGTTTGGGCGAAAGACCCAGGCTGGGTTCGTCGAGCAGCATCAGGTCGGGTGACGCCATCAGAGCGCGCGAGATCGCCAACATCTGCTGCTGGCCGCCCGACAATAGCCCGGCGTCCTGGCCGGCGCGTTCGCGCAGGATCGGAAAGTAGCCGAATACCGCCTCGATGTCCTGGTGCACGGCGTCGCCATCGGAGCGGGTGTAGGCCCCCATCATCAGGTTGTCTCGCACCGACAACAGCGGGAACACCTCGCGGCCCTCGGGCACGTGGCACAAGCCCTGCTGCACGACGAAGGCCGGGTCGCGGGCGGTGATGTCGGAGCCCTTGAACTCGATCGAACCGCGGCGCGGATCGATGATGCCCGAGATGGTCTTGAGGATCGTGGTCTTGCCCGCGCCATTGGAGCCCAGCACCGTGGCGATTTCGCCGCGGCGCACCTGCAGGCTCACGCCGCGGATCGCCTTGATCGGACCGTAGGCGCTCTCGACATTGAGCAGCCTGAGCACCGGCTGGTCGCTCACAGGGGGGGGCGCTCCGCTCATGCCGTGATCCCCTTGGTGCTGCCCGACGACGCGATCCGACGCAGCGACGACAGGTCGTCCACCGACCCCAGGTAGGCTTCGATCACGCCAGCATCGTTCTGCACCTCGGTGGGTGTGCCATGGGCCAGCGTGGCGCCCTGGTTCATGGCCAGAACCCGGTCCGAGACCTTGGACACCAGGCTCATGTCGTGCTCGACCATCAGCACGGTGATGCCGAGTTCGTACTGGATGTCCTTGATCCAGAACGCCATGTCGCCGGTTTCCTCGACATTGAGTCCGGACGACGGTTCGTCGAGCAGCAGCATCTTCGGGCCGGTCGCCAGGGCGCGTGCGAGTTCGACCACCTTGCGCACGCCGTAGGGCAGGCCGGCGACCAGGGAGTCGCGGTGGTGCTGCAGATCCAGCAGGTCGATCACGCGCTCGACGTGTTCGCGCGCGGCAACCTCCGCCCGGCGGGTCTTGCTGGTGAAGAAGATCTCGCTCCACAGGCCGGTGCTGCGGTGGGTGTGGCGGCCGATCAGCAGGTTGTGCAACACCGAGGCATGTTCGAACAACTCGATGTTCTGGAACGTCCGGGCGATGCCCATGGACGCGATCTGATGCGCAGGCGCCTGGGTGAGGTTGTGGTCCTCAAAAAAGATCTCGCCCGACGTCGGTGTGTACAGGCGGCTGATCAGGTTGAATACCGTCGTCTTGCCGGCGCCATTGGGGCCGATCAGCGTGAACACCTCGCCCTTGCGCACGTCGAAGCTCACGTCGTTGACGGCCAGCACACCGCCGAAGCGCATGCTCAGGTTCCTGGCGGAGAGAAGTACTTCGCTCATGAGAAGCAGGCCTTGCGCGTCGCCGCGCCGCCCCAAAGCGTGCGGGCTCCCTTAGGGCGCAGCGTCGCACCTGCGACATCGGCCGTGGCAGATGCCGGGGTAGTGGCAAGAGTGCAGGTCGTCATCATGAAAGGCGGTCCGACTTCTGGAACGACTTTTGCCGCTTGAACATGCCCTTGCGGTAAAACGGGAATATCTGCAGGTAGGTGCGGATTTTCAGCCAGCGGCCGTAGATGCCCATCGGTTCGAACAGCACGAAGGCGATCAGCACCACGCCGAACACCACCCCCTGCAGGCCGGGGGCCATGCCGATCGCGGGCGGCAGGTAGTCCTTGGACATCGATATCAGCTGTGGCATGCTGATGAGGAACATGGCCCCAAGGAACGCGCCGTGAACCGAGCCCAGGCCGCCCACGACGATGAGCAGCAGCAGCTCGATCGACTGCAGCAGGCCGAACTGGTCGGGCGAGATGAACTGCAGCTTGTGCGCGTACAGCGCGCCGGCAATGCCGGTAATCGCGGCCGACAGCGCGAACGAGGTGGTCTTGTAACGCGCCAGGTGGATGCCCATGCTCTGGGCCGACACCTCCGAATCGCGGATGGCGACGAAGGCGCGTCCGGTCGAGGAGCGCAGCAGGTTCAGCACCGCCAGCGTGCACAGGGTGGTGAGCACCAGGCACAGGTAGTAGAACGACTCGCCGCTTTCCAGTTTCCAGCCGAAGATGTCGGGTGCCTTCACATGCATGCCCTTGTTGCCGCCGGTGACCGAGTCCCAGCGGGTGAACAGTTCCTGCACGATGAAGCCAAAGGACAGCGTCGCCATGCCCAGGTAGATGCCTTTCACGCGCAGGGCCGGCACGCCGATCACCACGCCGGTAGCGGCCGACAGTGCCGCCGCCGCCAGCAATGCAATCGGAAACGGTACCCCCATGTTGGTCAGTACAGCATGGGTATACGCACCCATGCCCAGAAACGCCGCATGGCCGATCGAGAACTGACCGGTGAAGCCCGCCACCAGCATCAGCCCGAGCCCGGCCACGGAGTAGATCAGCACGAACGTGAGCTGGGCCAGCCAGTACTCGGGCGCCAGCAGCGGCGCCAGCACCAGCAACAGCATCAACAGCGCATACCAGAAAACTTGCCCGCCATGTTTGGCCAGCAGGATGTCCTGCGCATAGTCGGTCTTGAAGATGAAACGCATGGCGCACTCAGACTTTCTTGCGCATGGTGTCGCCAAATATTCCGTTGGGCTTGACCCACAACATCACCAGCACCACGACGTAGGGTGCGATGTCCTTCCAGCCCTCCGGTGCGTAGAAACCGGCCATGGATTCCACCAGCCCGATCACCAGCCCGCCGACGATGGCCCCCGGCAGGCTGCCGAAACCGCCCACCACCGCCGCCGGAAACGCCTTGAGGCCGATAAATCCCATGTTGGCATGCACGAAGGTGATCGGCGCCAGCAGCAGCCCGGCGATCGCGGCCACCGCCGCGGCCAGGCCCCACACCAGGCCGTTGAGCTTCTTGACCGGAATTCCCATGTAATACGCGGCGAGCTGGTTCTGCGACGACGCCTGCATCGCGATACCGACCTTGCTGTACTTGAACACGGCAAACAGCAGCGCGCACAGCAGCGCGGTGCAGACGATCACGACCATCTGCTCGACGTTGAGCACCAGCCCGCCGAGGTCCCAGATCTGGTCCTTGTAGGGCACCGGCAGCACATGCGTTTCGGTCCCGATGACCGGCACCATGGTGATCAGGCCGCGCAGTACGTAGCCGATGCCGATGGTCAGCATCACGATGGAAAACGCCGGCTGCCCCAGGATCGGCCGGATCACCATCCGCTCCAGGGCCACGCCCGCGAGGCCCATGCCGATGATGGCGCTCAGCACCGCCAGCCAGAACGGGAACCCGAGCAGGGTCATCAGCGCCAGGCCGACGAATGCGCCCAGCATCATCAGGTCGCCCTGCACGAAGCTCACCGTCTCGGTGGCCTTGTAGATCAGCACAAAGCCCAGCGCAATCAGGCCGTAGATGCAGCCCTGGGCCACACCACTGATCGCCAGCTGAAGAAATTGCACGCCGCCGCCCCCTCTTGGTACTGCAGCCGTTTATAGCCGCTTTGGCTTTGAAAGCCTTCAGGGTTGACCCCGATAGCGGGTAAACGATAGGTGCGGCCGGACCGCCGCGGCGATGCCGGCGGCGGGCCAGGATACGCGGGTGTTGCCGGCGGTACGGCGAGGGCGGGGCGCCTACTCGGCCTTGATGTCGGCGGCCTTGATCAGCGCCGTCCAGCGCACCGAATCCTGCTCCATGAAGGCCTTGAAGGCCGCCGGTGGGCCACCGACTGGAACCATGCTCATGCCGACCAGCTTGTCGCGCACTTCCGGTTTGGCCAGCGAGCGGTCGATTGCGCCGTTCAGCCGTGCCACGATGGCCGCCGGTGTGCCGGCCGGTGCGACGATGCCGAACCAGGCGCCGACGTTGTCAAAGCCGCTGATGCCGGCCTCGGTCATCGTGGGTACTGTTGGAAAGTCGGGATGGCGTTGCGTGGCGGTGATTGCCAGTGGCTTCACGCGTTTGCCGGCCACGAACTCCTTCAGGCCCGACATGGTGTAGAAGGTGTAGGAGACGCGCCCCGACATCACCTCGGCAATCGCCGGTGCGGCACCCTTGAATGGTATGTGTGTCATCGGCGTGCCGGTGCTGTGGGCCAGCAGCGCGCCGGCCAGGTGCGCGGGGCCGCCATTACCGGCCGAGGCGTAGGTCACGTGTGTGCTGCGCGCCATCTTCACGATGTCTTGCACCGAGTTGGCGGACGAGTCCTGGGCCACCACCAGCACCGTGGGCAGCACCGCCGTGTGCGAGACGGCGACGAAGTCCTTCAGCGGATCGGGCTTGTTGCGGCCGGTCAGGATCGGGTTGACGATGAAGGTCGACGCGGTGGACAGCAGCGTGTAGCCATCGGGCTCGGCCTGCGCGACGGCGTCGGTGGCGATTTGCCCGCTGGCGCCGGCGCGATTCTCCACCACCACCGGCTGGCCCAGGGCCAGCGACAGGTCCTGCGCCAGCACACGGGTGTAGGTATCGAGCGGGCCGCCGGCGGCAAAACCGACCAGCAGCTTGATCGGTCGGGCCGGGTAGGTCTGGGCCTGCGCCTGGACGCCGACGAGGCCGGCGAGGCTGGCTGCCAGCAAGAGTCTGCGATGGTGGTTGAGTGTCATGGTGTTGTGTCCGTCAGGGGGGTGTCAATCGCCGAGCCGCGTGAAGCGGCTGCGGCGCCATAGGGATACACGCCGCAACCCAGGCGCTGGGAAATGGCGCGCGCGGCGTCATGCAGGGCCTCGATCAGGCTGCGCTCTTCATCCGCGCCCACATGGTGCGAGGGGAAGGCCAGGCCGAGCGAACCAACGATCTGCAGCCCGGCCTTGAACAGCGGCACCGACACCACGCCCAGGCCAAGCGAAGTTTCGTTGCGTTGCACGCAATAACCGGTTTGCTGCACGGCCCCTACCATGCGCTCCAGCGTTGCGCGGTCTCGCACCGTGTGTTGCGTCAGCGCCGGCACTGGGAGGTCAAGCAGGCGGCTGCGTTCGGCCGGATCGAGGTAGGCCATCAGCACGCGGCCGGCCGACGAGGCGCCAAACGGTACGCTGCTGCCGGATCGCCAGCCGGTGTCCATGAACATCGGCCCTTCGAGGCCGATCAGGTACAACGTCTGGTCGCCGTCGGGCACCGACAGGCGCACGCTGTGGCCGGTGCGGTTGAGCAACTCGCGCATCACCGGCGTCGTGGCCTGGCACAGGCTGTGGCACGTGGTGAAGCGCGAACCCAGCACGTAACAGCGCTGGCCGACCGAATAGGTGCGGCTGACCGGGTCCTGCACCACCAGGCCACTGTCGACCAGGGCGCTCAGGATCTTGGACACCTGGCTCTTGGACACGGCGCAGCGCGCCGCCAGTTCCGTGACGCTGAAATCGCGCTGGTCATGTTCAAACTCCAGCAGCACCCGCAGACCGGTGCGCAGTGACTTCATCGGTTCGGAGCCGGCCGGCGAATCCGGGGCTTCCATCGCCACCAGGTGCAGCTTGTCCGGGTCGTCCTTCATGCGACGGCCCTGGCCAGCGGAACAACCAGTACGTCCAGCGCCACCACGCCCTTGCCATGCGGGCGCACCAGCAGCGGGTTCAGGTCGACCTCGGCGATCCAGTGATCGGTGTGAAACTGCAGCGCCAGCCGGTGGATGACGGCCACGGCGGCGTCCACGTCCAGCGGCGCCTGTCCGCGGGCGCCACGCAGTAGGGGTGCGATGCGCAGGCTGTCCAGCGCAGCGGTGATCTCGGACCGGCTCGCCGGCAGGGCCAGGAAGCGCACGTCGTCCAGCACCTCGGCCCAGATGCCGCCGGCACCGACCATCAGCACCCGGCCAAGTTCGGGGTCGCAGGAGCAGCCAACGATCAGTTCGAACCCGCCGCGCAGCATCGGCTGCACCGAGTACCCGCTGACCACTGCCGCAGGTGCATGCGCGGCCACCGAACGCTGCATGCGGCTCCAGGCTTCGCGCAGGGCCGGTGCGTCGGCCAGGTTCAGGGCCACGCCGCCGGCCTCGCTCTTGTGGGCGATGTCGGGCGACACCACCTTGAGGACCACCGGGTATCCCTGGCTGGCAGCGAACGCGACAGCCGCATCGGCGTCGGCAAAGATGCCCTCCGCAACCAGCGGCACGTCGGCCTGTTGCAGGAATCCGGCCACCGAGTGGCTGTGCGCCGCGGCACCGACCGCGGTTTCGGCGTTTGGCAGGGTACGTGCGGCCACGGCGCGCCGGCCCATGGCCGCCACGACGCGCTCGGCGGTGGGCAGCACCAGCGTACCGGCGCGCGCCAGACGGCGTCGGTCGGGTGCCGTGAGGGCGTCGGACGAGGAAAGGTAGGACACCGCCAGCCGTTTGCCAGCAGCCTGGGCGTCTCTACCCAGCCGCTCCAGCCACGGCAGCAGGGCCTGGTAGTCGTGTGCCAGGCTGGTGAGCACCAGCAGCAAGGTGCCAATGCACGCATCGCGCAGCACTGTCTCGGCGCAATAGGCATAACCCTTCTCGTCGGTGAACAGCGCGGTGTCGACCGGATTGGCCACCCCCATCTGGGGCGGCAGGATTCTGCGCAGATCGGCCTGCGTGCTGGCGGCAAACTCCGGCAGCGAGACGCCCACATCGGCGGCGGCATCGGAAATCAGCACCCCCAGGCCCCCGGATATCGTCAGCACGCCCAGCCCGGTGGCGCCGTCGCGCGCCGGGTGA
The DNA here is from genome assembly GCA_031416855.1 of Rhodoferax sp. Lineage (GTDB taxonomy): Bacteria > Pseudomonadota > Gammaproteobacteria > Burkholderiales > Burkholderiaceae_C > CAISIP01. The sequence continues at coordinate 7,141 of JANOUM010000181.1, forward strand.
CCGAACAGGTCGAATGCGGCGGCCACGTCGAGCAGTTCGTCGAGGTTGCCGACCGTGATCAGTCCGGCCTGGGCGGCCAGGTCGGACCAGACCTTCCAGGCGCCGGCCAGCTTGCCGGTATGCGACACCGCCGCCGCGCGCCCCAGCCGAGAACGCCCGGAGCGCAGCACCACGATGGCCTTGCCGGCAGCGCGGGCTCGGCGCGCCAGTGCGGGCAAATGGTCGCCCTGTTTGAGGCCTTCCACATACAGCGCGATCAGCTCGACCTGCGGGTCGCCGATGGCGTGGTCCACCAGCTCCAGCACACCGATATCGGCCTCGTTGCCGGTGGACACCCAGTACGCCAGACCCAGACCGAGGTCGTTGAAACTCTGCAGCAGCGAATTGCCCAGGGCGCCCGATTGCGTGAACAGCGCGATCTTGCCCGGTCGCGGCATGGCGTTCTTGAGCTCGGTCGAGAAAGTGGCTGTGATTCCGAGGGCCGGGTGCAGCAGCCCGACGCAGTTCGGCCCGATCAGCCGGATGCCGTGCTGCTGGCAGATGTCCGTGAGTTGCTGCTGCTCGGCCTGTGCACCCGCTTCGGCAAAACCGCCAGCGATCGAGATCGCCATGGCCACACCCTGCAGCGCGCATTCCTTGAGCGCCTTGGCCACGCCGTTGGCCGGCAGCAGGATCAGCGCCAGGTCGATGTTGCGCGGCAGTTCCTGCACTGACCCGCAACAGTGCACACCGTCGATCTGCGCGTGTTTGGGGTTGACCGGGTAGACCTGCCCCTGGTAGCCGTATCGCTTCAGGTAGGCCAGCGGCCGAGCGGCCAGCTTGCCGGCTTCCGGCGACGCACCCACCAGCGCGATGCTGGCGGGCCGCAACAGGCGGGAAAGATCGGTCATCAGGCAGCCGTGCTGCGCACTGCGGTGCGAGCTAGTCTGGGGCGGCCCGGCGCTGCGCTCATCAGGAACACCTCCGTGCTGCGCACTGCGGTGCGAGCGCGCTTGGGGCGGCCCGGCGCTGCGCTCATGTCGACTGGTGTGTGGTGGTGCTCTGGCGGCGTGGCACCTCGACCACCGCCGACCCCTTGATGGTCAGCTGGCCGAACTGGTTTTCGCCCCACAACTCGAGGTCAACCAGACCCGTCCCGTCGACCACGCGCTTGCCGGCGACCTTGCCCTTGAAGTAGTTGCAGTCGCCGAAGATCACCGGCAACTTCAGGCGCGCACTGAGCTGGCGCACAAAGCCGTTGTCGCCGATCCAGTTGGTCGCCACCGTGGTCAGCATGCCGCAGCGCTGCGGGCCGTTGTCGTAGGGGCCGGGCATGCCCAGGTCGACCGTGGCGACCTTGGCGTCCTGGTGGCCGATGCTGGGCAGCACCTTGGCGCCGTAATAACTCTTGTCGTAGTTGTTGGGCAGTTTGTCGGGGCTGGTGTTGGCCCAGTGCTTGTATTTCCAGCGCAGCTTGGTCGATTTGTAGCCCGAGGTTCCTACGGCGCCGCAGTAGTAGGTGGTCATGTCGAGCTGGTTGATCGGGCCGCGCACGGTGCCGGGCAAAACGCTGCCGACCTCGACGTCATCCCAGTACAGCACCTCGGCGCCGCGCACGTATTCGTTGACCTGGGCAGCGGCGATCTGCGCCAGTTCGTCGTCGCTGAAGACATGTTTTTCGCGTGGCGCGTAACTCAGACCACCCTTGGCCGACGAGCGCGCAACGCGAAAGCAGTGCGACAGCACCTTGGTCATGAGTCGGCCGTCCTGGTCGGTGTAGCGCACGTCGCCGGTTTGCACGATCATGTTCGACACGGTCTTGCCCGACAACGGCTCGGCGGCCACGTACTCGGCCGAGGCGGTGATGGTGTCGTTGCGTTTGATCGGGTGGTAGAACTCGGCGTCGATGCCCGAGTAGTACCACTGCACATCCGGCAGGCCCGGCGCCACCACGGCATCCCACAGGCCGAAGAAGAAGGTCGGCGGCGCGATGATCGTGCCCCACTTCGTCCTGCCGGCGTAGGCCGGGTCGGAGAACAGCGGGTTGTCGTCGCCGATGCCCCAGGCGTAGTGCCGGATCACGTCGCGCGCGGCTTCGTAGTTGTATTGCTCGATGCGAATCGGCATGCCGAGCAGGGCCCGCGCTTCGGCCAGGGCGTTGTCGGAGATGGCCGGGGACAGCAGGTCTTTTTCGATGGTGGTGGTCATGGTGGTATCCGTGCAGACGGTGAAAAGTGGGGAGGCTTTTGGTAGCGGCTCGGCGGCTCGGCGTCTCAGAGCTTGGCGGCGCCGAGGCCCATGCCGCCGTCGACGTCGATCACCGCGCCGGTGGTCCAGGACGCATTGATCAGGTAGTCCATCGCCTGGGCGATGTCCTCGGGCTCGCCGATGCGCCCGATTGGGTGCATAGGGGCCAGTTTGTAGAAGAAGGCCTTGGCCTCCTTCGGGTCCTGGCCGGTCACCGCGGCGTTGATTTCGGTGGCCACCGCGCCCGGAATCACGCAGTTCACACGCACCTTGCGTGGCCCGAGTTCGGCCGCCAGTACGCGCGACATGTTCTGCACCGCGCCCTTGGACGCGGCATAGGCCAGGCGCCCGGCGAAGGCGAGACGGGTGTGGACCGAGCCGATGAAGATGACACAGCCGTGGCTGGCCTCCAGTGCCGGCAGGGCCGCCTGCGTGAGCAGCAGCGGAGCGGCCACGTTGCTTTGCAACACCTTCATCAGGGTCGCCTCGTCTTGCTCCACCAGGCCGCCGTGGTGGGTGATGCCGGCGTTGTTGACCAGCGCGTCCAGTTTGCCGCCGCCGTGGGCGATGGCGGCGTCGAGCATGGCCCGACGGTCCCGGGCCACGGTGACGTCACCCGCCACCCAGTGGCAGGCAGGGCCGATCGCGTCGGCCACTTCGCGCAGACGGCTCTCCCGCCGCCCGCTGATGGTGACGCGTGCGCCGTGTGCCGCGAAGTAGGCGGCGCAGCCGGCGCCGATGCCGGTGCCGCCGCCGGTGACCAGGATCGATTTGTCTTGCAAGGTGTTCATCAGGATTCCTCCATGCTGCGTGTTGCGGGATTCGCCCGTGGAAACGGCCCTCCGGTGCTCATTGGTGCTGCGTGCTGCGCACTGCGCGATTCGCTCTTGGGGTGGCCCGGCGTGCTCATTGGTGCTGCGTGCTGCGCACTGCGCGATTCGCACTTGGGGCGGCCCGGCGTGCTCATGCCTCCTCCGGTTGGGCTGTGGTCAGCCCGGCGATGTCCGCGTCACTGCGTCGGGTGCACCACAGGGCGGCACGCTGCAGCATGCGCCGGTGGGTCGGGTGCTCCAGCGAGGCGCTGTCGTGGCCGAGCGCGTCATAAACCACCCGCGCATCGCCAAGCTCGCGCGCCCACAGGCAGGGCGAGGGCTGGTCCTGCACGGCGGCCTGCACCGTCGCCAGCGGCTCGATGCCGCTCACCAGGTCCATGCGCGCATAGGCTTCCTCGGGTAGATCGAAGGCAACCAGTCCCGCGGTGATAGGGTGTCCGGTGGCGGCCATGCGCACCTGCACCGGACCGTGCGGGGGGTGGTTGGAGGTGCCCCAGACCCAGCCAGCGCCCACGATGTCGCGCCAGCGCGGCCAGTCCGAAAAGCTGATCGCCGCGGTGTGGATCGCCAACACGCCGCGACCTGATGCCAGGTGGGCGTCGATACGCGCCTTGTCCGCTGCCTGCAAGTTGACGGCCCAGCGTGCGCGGTCGCCGGCGAATCGTTCCTGCTCCATCGGCCAGCGCAACGCGTACACCGTGAGCAGGTCGTAGGCGACATCGTCGAGCCAGGACAGGCCGGTGCCGATGTCGGTCGTCACATCGCTGGCAAAACCGACGTCGGCCAGCAGGTTGGCCAGCGTCTGGCTGGCCTCCTCGAAGGGATGGTAAAGCCCGCCGGTCAGGATCAGGTTGCGCGCCATGATCAGTCCCTGGGGATCTGCGACAACAGGCTGTGCACCAGGCCGCCGTCCACGCCCAGGTCCTGGCCATGCACGTACGCGGCGGCGTCGGAGGCGAGGAACATGACCGCCTGGGCGATGTCTTCCGGCGCACCCAGTCGCCTCAGCGGTACCGCCTTGGTGCGGATCTCGCGCGTGCGTGCATTCGCGAACACGGAGGTGCTCATACCCCCGTCGACAAAACCCGGCGAGACGGAATTGACGCGCACGCCAAAAGGGCCCAGCTCGAGGGCCAGCAACTGCGTCATGGTGACCAGGCCGCCCTTGGCCGCCGCATAGGCGTTGGTGCCCAGGCTGGGCGTGATGGCGTTGATCGACGAGATGTTGACGATGTTGCCCTGGCCGCGCTCGCGCATCATGCGCCCGACCGCACGCGACAGGATGTACACGCCTACCAGGTCCACTTCGAGTACGCGGCGGAAGTCCTGCACGCTGATATCGCACAGGTGCCCGAACTTCACGATGCCGGCGTTGTTGACCAGCAAGTCGGGCGTGGCACCCAGGCCGGCGAGTGCGGCATCCACCGCAATCTCGTCGGTGACGTCGCAGGGCAAGGCCACGGCATCGCCCAGGTCCGCTGCCATGGCCCGCGCTGCATCGGCGTTGGCGTCCATCACCGCCACCCGGTAGCCGGCGCGGCTGGCGGCCCGGCAGATGGCGGCGCCGATGCCCGTGGCGCCGCCCGTCACGAGGGCCAGACGCGCGGCCATCAGTGGCCCCCGTCGCCGCCGATGGGCTTGCCACCGCGCGCGCGCGACACGACGTCCTTGGACAGCATGCTGCCGAATTCATGCACCCGCCACTCGGGCAGCGGTGTGCGCTCCGGCTCGGTGCGCTGCAGGTCGATCGACTTGCCGCCGAGCAGCACCTGGCGCAGCTTGTCGCGCCGTCCGAGCACGGTCACGTCGCGGGACGGGTCGCCGTCGATCACCAGCAGATCAGCCAGGCGGCCGGCTTCGATCGTGCCGACCTTGTCCTTGAGACGGATCGCCAGCGCCCCGTGCTGGGTGGCGCAGCGGATCGCCTCCAGCGGCGTGAGGCCCAGGTATTTCACGAACACCTCGAGCTCGCGGTAGTGCCAGTCTCCGTAGGGCGTGATCGAAAAACCGGACTCGGTGCCGCACAACACCGGCACGCCGGCGCGGTAGGCCTTGGCCAGCATGGCAGCGCTGCCTTCGATCTCGCGCCGGAAGATGTCCTGCAGTGCCGGGCTGGCGTTGATTGCGTCGCCGAACTCCATCAGGTTGGCCTGGAAGGTCAGCGCCGGAACCAGGAAGGCGCCGCGCTTTACCACCGCGTCGAGCGCTTCGTCGTCCATCAGCGTGGCGTGGATGATCTGGTCGAAACCGGCTTCGCAGGCCACCTTGATCGAATGCGCGCCGCGGCAATGGCCGGCGACCGGCACGCCGAAGTCGTGCGCGATGTCGCAGATGGTGCGCAACTCTTCCATGGTGAAGGTGACCATCTCGCCTTCGCTGCGGCGGTGCGACAGCGAGCCGGTCACATGGACCTTGATCCAGTCGCAGCCGATCTTGATCTGCCGACGCACCTCGGCCATGATCTCGTCCTTGCCGCGCACCAGGCGGGCATAGGCCAACGTGCCGTGGTCGGGCATGAGGCGGCCTGCGGCGCCGCCGACCGACGTCATCAGGGCATAACCGCCAACCGCCATGCGCGGGCCTTCGATGACGCCGTGGTTGATCGCCTCCTTCAGATCCACGCCCAGGTCGAACAGCGAGTCGGCGTCGAAAAACCCGGTGCAGCCCGAGGTCAGGATGCGACGTACGTTGCGCACTGCAGTGATGGCTGCCATGCCGGGGCGCCGGTGGTAGAACAGTTCGTCGTGGCCGGCCGCTTCGTCGAAGGTGCTGTGGACATGGCCGTCGATCAGCCCCGGCATGACCGACAGGCCGGTGGCATCGAAGCGTTCGGCCACTGGTGTTGCAGTTGCGTCGGCCGCCGGGCCAACGGCCAGGATCTTGTCGCCGGCAACCAGCACCGAGGCCTGGCGCGCCGGAGCGCCGGTTCCATCGATGAGGTTGGCGTTTTGAATCAGCAACTGTTTCATGTCCATGGTCGAAATGCTCCTGGATGTTTCTGATGTGGAAACACTATTTCCAAAAATGATGCGCAAGATTAGAAATGGAAACTTGGTTTCTGATTTTTTGATTCTATTGCATAATGCCCCGTCAGCACCGCGGGATCTCCCCGCCGTGCGGCGGGTTTGCCTTGAACTGGCAGGCCGGATTTTCACCCTGCTGCGGTGGCGTCGTGGGGCACCACGAGGAGGTCGAGATGATCCAGTCAGAGTACGCGCGGCAGCAGGTCGGGCAGATGGTCGGGCGGGCGCTGGGGCATGCCGCCGCCGGCACCACCGATCACACCGACGAGGTCTACCGCCTGCCGGTCGAGCTGTACAGCCCGCGTAGCTGGGAGGAGGAGATGAGCGCCATCTTCCGCCGCCTGCCGCTGATGCTCGGCCTGAGCTCTGAGGTGCGCGTCCCGGGTGCCTACAAGGCGATGCAGGTGCTCGACGTTCCGGTGCTGATGGTGCGTGGCGATGACCTGCGCCTGCGCGCCTTCATCAACACCTGCACCCACCGCGGGCGCGCTGTGACGCAAACCAACTGGGAGACCGGCCAGGTCAAGTCTTTCACCTGCCCCTACCACGCCTGGCGTTTTGGCACCGACGGCAGCCTGTTGTCGGTCACCGACCAGCGCAAGTTCGGCGAGGTCGACAAGGGCCTGCTCGGCCTCAAGGAGCTGCCGTGCGAGGAGCGGGCCGGTTTCATCTGGGTCTGCATCACGCGCGGCTTGCACTTCGATATCGAGCATTACCTCGGCGGCATGCTGGACGAACTCACCGCGCTGGAGGCGGACAAATGGTATGTGCACGGCACCTCCAGGCTGGAGAGCGCCAACTGGAAGATCACCCACGACGGTTACCTGGAGTCCTACCACATCCCGTTCCTGCACCGCACCACGTTACACGAATTCTGGCAACGCGAGAGCCTGAGTTCGGTCTCGCTGTACGACCATTACGGCCCGCTGCCCTGTGGCCCGCACCAGCGCATGGGCGGCAACGCCTGGGGCAATGACCCGGCGCTGATGATGAAGATGAAGGACGTGCCGCCGGCCGATTACACCGAGCATCATTTCCACGCGGTACGCACCCTGTTCCCGCACATCTCGATCTCGGCCGACAAGCACGGCGGCATGGTGTCGCAGCTGTTCCCGATCGCGTCCGACCGCTGCATCACGATCCAGAACCACGTCAACCCGTGCAACCCTGCCACCGCAACCGCCGAGGAGGCGGAGGCGATGAAGAAGCGCATCGCCCTGTACGCGCAGATCGTGCGCGACGAGGACTACTCGGCCAGCTTCAGCATCCAGAACGGGCTCAACGCCGGCGCCAACACCGAGATGCTTTTCGGCCGCAACGAAGGCGGCGCGATCAACTTCCACCGTTCAGTGGCGCACTACGTGGACACCTACCGGGGCGCCAAGGCGGCGACAGGCGCATGAGCGCCGCCGGGCCGTCCCCAAAGGCGAATCCCGCAGTGCGCAGCACGGTTGCCTGATGCGCGCACCCTGTCTGCCGGTCCCGCGCGCTAGCTGCAATCCCGGGTTGACGCCGTGCCTGCCATGCCCCTGAACATGACGCTTCCGCTGGAGGTGGGCATTGGCTGCCACCACCTTCCCACCATGCGGGACTTCTATGAAGGCACGCTCGGCCTGGAGTTTGTCAGCGAGGCCCGGGCACCGGAGCAGATCGCACAGAACTACCGTCTGGCGCGCAGCGCGGCGACCGTGGTGCGGCTGCAGACGCCACGCGGCGAACGCATCAAGCTGATCGCACCCGATGGGGCACCGGCACCGCCTGCGCAACCTGGCGCGTTTGTGTTCGACCACCCCAACGTGATGTACCTGACATTCATCATTTCCGACATCCACGCAGTGGTCCGGCGCCTGGCCGGCGCCGGTGTGCGGTGCATGACCGGTGACGCACCGGTGCTGAGCCGCCCCGGTCTGTATGTCGCGTTCCTGCGCGACCCCGAGGGCAACGTCGTGGAACTGGTCCAGTACGACGATGTGGCCGCCTACCGGCCCGACCTGGCATAAGCAGCAAGCCCTGTTCCGACCCACCCAAGGAGACACCCGCCATGCCCATTCCTTCCCGTGTCGCGCCAGCTGCGACACGCAGCCTCGAAAGCCGCCTGGCCGCAGTCGAAGACCAGCTCGCGATTCGCGACCTGGCGGCGCGTTACAACTTCGCGATGGACAACCGCGACCTGGCGTCGGCGCGCCTGCTGTTCACCGATGACGCCTCGTTCGGCTCCAAGGACGGTGCGATGCGCGCCACCGGCATCGACGCGATCATTAAGCAGTTCGAAAGCCGCTTCAGCGCGCTCGGCGCCACCAACCATTTCGCCCACGACCACGTGATCTGGTTCGAGAGCGACACGCGCGCACGCGGCATGCTGTCGGTGCACGCCGAAGTCTGGCGCAAGGAGCAGCCGCAGATCACCGCGCTGCGTTACGACGACGTGTATGCAAAGGTCGACGGGCTGTGGCGCTTTGCCGAGCGGCTGCTGTCCTTTTTCTACTACCTGCATGTGAAGGACTATGCCTCCGCCATGGGCCGGCTGGAGCGCAACATGGCATCCGATACGCCAGTCGCCGCCGACTACCCGGAACGCCTGCCGACCTATGTCGAGATGCGACCCGCAAAGGTGAAACCTTGAGCAGGCTGCCGGCCTGCCAACGCAGCGCGATGAGCGCCATGCACGGGTAACTACCCGGTTGGCGTGCAAATCGCAAGTCTTTACGATCCATTGCCCGCGGGCACCATTGAAACCAAGAAAAGAGGAGCACATCATGAAGGTCAAGTCACACATCCAAGGGTTGGTTCTGGCAGGAGCAGTGCTGGCGGCACTGCCGGCAGCGGCCACTGAATTCACCATCGCATCGATCAAGGCGCTGACCGGCCCGTTGGCCTTCGTCGGCGTGCCCGAGGCCAACGCCGTCAAGATGGCGGTGGACGAGCTCAACGCCGCGAACTACCTCGGTGCCGGCAACAGCATCAAGCTGGTCTCCAACGACGACCAGAACGACCGCGCACAGATCACGACGCTGCTCACACGCGCAGCCAAGGTCGACAACGCGCTGATCGTGCTGGGTGGCGCCAACAGCGTGCTGATGATCGCCATCGCACCGCTGCTCAATGACCTGCAGATCCCGATGTTCGCCACGGCACAGACGGCTGCACCGCTGGCCACCAGCAAGTGGTACCTCAAGGTGACCGCATCGTCCGAGCTCCAGGTGGCGCCACTGGCCCGGTACGTGGTGGACAAGGTGAAGCCGCAGCGGCTCGCCGCGATCTGGGGGCGTGACAACGATGGCCACATCAACAACATGAAGGCGTTCATGGGCCCCTTGGGCGCAGCCGGCATCAAGCCGATTGCCGAAGAAACCATCCTGATCGGCGACAGCGACTTCGGCGCCCTGGCCACCAAGATCGCCGCGGCGAAGCCCGATGCCATCTGGTTGGGCTCCAACGCAGCGCAGGCCGCCAACCTGGTCATCCAGCTCAAACAGGCCGGCGTCTCGCCCAACGTGGCGCTGTTCGGCACTGCGGGTCTGGGGGTTGACTACCTCAAGATCGGCGGCAAAGCGGTCGAGAACACCTACTTCTCGATCGATTTCAACGACCAGTCGACAGTGCCGATGAATGTGAAGTTCCGGGACAACTACAAGCGGCTTTTCAACACCGAGCCGGACAACTGGGCGGCGGTCGGATACTCCGAGGCGATGCTGGCGGCCCGCGCCATCAAGGACTCGATGCCCAACCCGACCCGCGAGAAAGTGCTCGACGCGATCATGAAGCTGCGCGACGCCGACGTGGTGCTCGGCAGCGGCAAGTGGACCCAGAAGGCGGACCGCATCCCCGACTACGGCCCGGCCGTGATGGTGATCCGCAATGGCAAGCCGATTCCGGCCAACTGATTCCGACCGGGCGTGACCCTGACCGTTGCGCGCCGGCCGTTGCGGCGCGCCCTTCGCAACCGGGTCTGCAACGGCCTCGGTGTGAAGGGTCCCGATTCCCTCACCAGCAGCGCCGCCGCGCCGCCCAACCCTAGGGCCTCTGCATGATCGTCCAGCAACTCGTCAACGGCCTCGTCACCGGCTCGGTGTACGCCCTGTTTGCGCTCGGATTCACCCTGATATTCGGCACCTTCAAGATCCTGAACCTTGCGCATGCCGGTGTGTTCATGTCCGGCGCCTTCATCGGCTATTTTGCGGTCCTGCACGGCCTGCCGCTGTGGCTGGCGCTGGTGCTGGCGATGGTTGGGGCGGGGCTGGTGTCGTACCTGGTCGAAATCGCTGCGTTCGCCACGATCCGTGGCAGCGGTCAAATCGAGTTCGCCGCGCTGATCTCGTCGATCGGCGCCAACCTGTGCCTGATGAGTGTGGCGCAACGCCTGTCCGACACCAAGGTGTTGCGCTTTCCGTTCGAAACCTTCCCGGTGCGGTTCTACGAGTTCGGGTCGGTGCGTTTCTCCTTCCTGCAGGTGATCATCCTGCTGCTGGTGGCGGTGTTGCTTGGGGCGATGATGTTCTACCTCTACAAGACCAGTTTCGGCCGCCAGATCCGCGCGGTGAGCGGCAACGAACGGGTGGCCTCGCTGCTCGGGGTCAATCCGGCACTGGTCTATTTCCAGACCTTCTTCATCTCCGGCGCGCTGGCCGGGGTGGCTGGCATCCTGATCGGCCTGTCGTTCAATTCAATCCACTTCTACATGGGCGAGCCCTACCTGCTGAAGGCTTTTGTGGTGGTGGTGCTGGGCGGCCTGGGCAGCGTGCATGGCGCGGTGGTGGCGGGCATGTTGCTGGGCATCTTCCAGAACCTGGCGGTGGCCTACCTGCCCAGTGCGCTGACCGAGACCATCATCTACGGCCTGCTGTTCGTCGTGCTGCTGGTCAAGCCCAGTGGCCTGTTCGGCAGTGAAGGTGTCCAGGTGGGAGTGATGCGGCGATGATGAACCTCATATATACCTACCAGCCGCTGTTTGACTACTTCCTGCTGGCGGTGGGATTTGCCTTCAGCCAGCAGATGGTGTTGCGCGCCGGCGTTTTTTCCATCGGCTCGGCCGGTTTTGCGTCGATCGGCGCCTACGGTGTCGCAATCCTGGTCAAGAACCACGGCATGAACGCGCTGGTGGCGCTGCTGCTGGCGGCGATCATGGGCTGCATCGGCGGCTTTTTGCTGTCGATACCGCTGGCCCGCCTGCGTGGCGTGTTCCAGGCCATCGCCACGCTGGCCTTCGTGCAGATCATCGTCTCGCTGTGCCTGTATTTCGACGAGCTCACCGGTGGGCCGCAGGGCTTCAACAACATCCCCAAGCTGGTACAGACCTGGCATCTGGTGTTGGCGGTGGTGGTCACCATCTACTTCATGATCCGGATCAGCCGCTCGGCCATCGGACGTGCCTTCGACGCGCTGCGCCAGGACGAGACGGTGGGCGCCACGCTGGGAATTTCCATCCGCAAGTACCACATGATCGCGTTCATGCTCAGTGGCGCGCTGGCAGGTTTCTTCGGTGGCATGCAGAGCCTGTACACCTACAGCATCGAGCCCGAGATGTTCGGTTTTCCGTTCCTGGTCGCCGGGCTGACCTACATCATCCTCGGCGGCCGAGGCACCGTCACCGGGCCCATCATCGGCGCGGCCATCATGTCGCTGCTGCCCGAACTGGCCCGGCCGCTGGCAGACAACCGCCAGTTCTTCCAGGGTGCGCTGATGATGGTGATGATCGCGTTCATGCCGCACGGCGTGTTCGACGGACTGGTGCTGTACCTGCGCAAACGCCGTGCCGCGGCGCGCGACAGGATTTTCAAGGAGGGCACCAATGCCGTCACTGGTGCTTGACAACGTCTCGAAGCGCTTCGGTGGGTTGTCGGCGGTGTCCGGCGTCACCATGGAAGTTCCGCCCGGCCGGATCACCGGGCTGATCGGGCCCAACGGCGCGGGCAAGACCACCGTCGTCAACATGATCACCGGCCTGTTGAAACTGACCACCGGCACGATCAAGCTGGGCGAGCGCGACATCACCACCGCCGAGGCCCACGAAGTGGCGCTGGCGGGTGTGTCGCGCACCTTCCAGAACATACGCCTGCTGCCCGAGGCCACCGTGCTGGAGAACGTGGTGATCGGTTTCCACGGGCATGTGAAGTCCTCGCTGTTTGCGCAGCTGGTCGGGCTGGCGTCGTCGCTGCGCGAGACGCCACAGCTGTTCGTGCGCGGCCGCCAGTTGCTGGAGCGCTTCGGCATGAGCCGCTTTGCCGACCACCCGGCCGGCAGCCTGGCGTACGGCCACCAGCGCCGCGTGGAGATGATGCGCGCGGTGGCCAGCAATCCGCAGATTCTGCTGCTGGACGAACCCGTGGCGGGTATGAACGATGTCGAGGCGACCGAACTCGGCGATGTGTTCACTGAACTGGCCGCCAGCGGAATCGGTCTGCTGCTGATCGAGCACAACATCCGCTTCGTGAACCAGCTCTGCCAGCAGGTCTATGTACTGGACTCCGGCGCGCTGATCGCCTCGGGCACGCCGCAGCAAGTCATGCACAACCCTGCGGTCGTCGCAGCTTACCTGGGTGGCAAGCCATGATGCTCGACGTGAAGGATTTGGCCGCCTCCTATTCGGGCATCGAGGCGCTGCGGGGTGTGAGCCTGCACATCGAGCCCGGCGAGATGGTGGCGCTGATCGGCGCCAATGGGGCCGGCAAGTCGACGCTGCTCAACTGCCTGTCGGGTACGGTGCGGCCGCGGCGCGGATCGATCCGCTTCGAGGGAGAGGACATCACCAGCATGAAGCCGCACCGTGTGTCGCGCAAGGGCCTGCTGCATGTGCCCGAGGGGCGGCAGATTCTGGTCGAGCTGACGGTCGAGGAGAACCTGCTGCTCGGCGAACTGGCACGCGGCTCGCGCGCCTCCAACTACGGCCTGGCCGACGTCTACAAGCTGTTCCCGATCCTGGACGAGCGCCGGCTGCAGCGCGGCGGCACCCTGTCTGGCGGACAGCAGCAGATGCTGGCGATCGGACGGGCCTTGATGGGCGGCCCCCGGTTGCTGCTGCTCGACGAGCCCAGCCTCGGCCTGTCGCCGATCATCACCGACCAGGTGTTCGAGGCGCTGCGAAGCCTGAACCAGGCCGGGTTGACGATCTTGCTGGTGGAGCAGAACGCCCATCGCGCGCTGCAGGCAACCACGCGCGCCTACCTGCTGGAGCATGGCGAACTCGCGTTCCAGGGCCCCAGCTCGGAACTGATCAATGACGCGAAGGTGATCGCGCACTACCTGGGCCACCTGCCCAGCTGAGGCCAGTTCACTGGAGGAGACAGAACATGCAAACCTTGACCGGATCGCAGCAGGCGCTGGTGGCGGATTTCACGGCGCTGGTGGACGGCCGGACCGGCCTGGAACGCCAGGCGGTGTTTACCCGGTTGCGCGCCGAGCTGCCGATGTTCCGCAGCGACCGCCTCGATGCCTGGGTCGTCTCGCGCCACGCCGACATCAAGACGGTGCTCAACAGTGAAAACCTGTACCAGCCGCCACAGGCTGGTGCGGGCGCGTCCGCATTCGGGCGCTCGTTCATGCAGATGAGCGGGCGCGAGCACAGCAAGAAGGTCGGCATCGTGGCGCGCGAGATGCGCACGCAGCGCGCGATGCGCGAGCGCCTGACCGGCATGGTGCAGGAGATCGCCGTACGGCAGGCCGAGGGCCTGGCCATGGGCCAGCCCCTGAACCTGCGCGAGCAGTACGCAACCTGGGTGCCGCTGCTGGCGATCACCGCCCTGACCGACCTGCCCGAGGCGGCGCGTTTCCGGGACTGGTACCGCACCATCGTGGCCGGCGGCTCGTCGAGCATCACCAACCCCGGCGCACGCGAGGCCGCGTTCAAGGCGCGCGAGGAGGTACGCCTGTTTCTGGAGCCGATCATCGCGCAGCGGCGCCAGAACCCCGGCAAGGATCTGCTGTCCGACCTGGTCAGCGCCGAGTACGAGGGCGAGCCCCTGCCGCATGACGAAATCGTCTCCAACGTCATCTTCCTGCTGGCTGCGGGCGTCGAGACTACCGAGCGGGTGTTGACCAGCGTGCTGCGCCACGTGGCGCTGGACGCGGCAGAATGGGACTGGCTCAAGACCCATTACCACGACCCGGAGGCGTTGGCGGCCTTCAGTGCGGAGGCGCTGCGTTTGTACCCGCCGGTGAGCGCCTTTGTGCGCACGGCCCAGCAGGAGTCCGAGCTCGCAGGTGTGCGCGTGCTGCCCGGCGAGAAAGTGTTGTCGATCAGCGCGTCGGGCAATTGCGACGAGCGCTATTTCTCCAAACCGCTGCGCTTCGACCACGATCGCTTCATGGGCACCAGCGAACGCCAGTTCACGGTCGGCGGCGATATCCTGAGTTTTGGCGACGGCACGCACCACTGCGTCGGTTCGCGCCTGGCCAAGGTGGAGATGGCCCATGCGCTGACCGAGTTCCTCGACAGGGTGGCGCGTATCGAGCCAGTGGGCGAGCTGCCGCCGGGCGAGGGCTTCATCTTCAATTCGCCGCCGACCCTGCCGGTCATCCTGCACCCGGCCTGAGCCAGCCCCCCGGGTCAAGCTGGCACACGGCACAGGCCACCAGCGCCAGACGCGCTTGCGGCGGATGACGACAATGCAATCTGAACCGGAGGCACCATGGCATTGAGCGATGAACTGGCGAAGCTGCAGCAACTGCACCAGCGCGGCGCACTGACGGACGAGGAGTTTGCCCGCGCCAAGTCCCGCGTGCTGGATGCTGCGCACGCACGTGATAACGCGGCCCCGGGTGCCCCGGCGTTTGTGGCCGCGGCCAATGACCTGCGACGTGCCCGCGGCGACCGCTGGGTCGGCGGTGTGTGTGGAGGCATCGCGCGGGCGACCGGCCTGCATTCCTGGCTCTGGCGCTTGCTGTTCGCCACACTCGCGTTTTTTGCCGGTACCGGCATCGTGCTGTACCTATTGTTGTGGGCCTTCGTGCCGCAGGAATGAGGCGGCCTGCCGGTGCAACAGCTCGAGCGGCGGGCGGACACCCGCGTGGCTGGGTCCATGATGGCCACGGTCCAGGCCATGTGGTGCCCGGTCATCGCTTGTGCCCGGCTTGACGGCTACCGTGTGCCCTGTCCCGGATGACGGGGCCCACATCGGACACCGCATGGATTGCCGCCGTGTAGGGCCAAAGCGCTACAGCGTGTACTCGACCTTGAACGCGAAGATCTCGTTGGTGCGGCAGTAGGGTTCGAGCAGGCGCCCAATGGCCTGCATCCTGGCCGACTGCAGCTCGCCGTTGGCCCAGAATTCGTCGCGCACATGCGCCATCACGACTTCGCCGATCACCAGGCTCGAGACGCTGGGGTGCTCGCCGAACTCGATGATCTGGACCAGGCGGCACTCGAAGTTGACCGGCGACTCCAGCACCATCGGCGCGGCCACCAGATCGGCCTTGGCCGGTGTGAGGCCGCATTCGGTGAACTCGCTGACATGGTCGGGGTATTCACTGCCGGATTTGTTCATCGCCTCGGCGATGCTTTCGATCACCGGCACGTTGACCACGAATTCTCTGGCGAACTCGATGTTGCGCAGCGTGTCCTTCTTTTCGCCACCCTTGCGCCGGCGTGTGGACAAGGAGAACGACAACATCGGCGGCTTGACGCAGGCGATGCTGATGGAACTCAGCGGCGCAACGTTCAGGACACCGTTCTCGCCCAGTGTGGAGACCAGCGCGATCGGCCGTGGCACGACGGCGCCCGCGAGCAGGTGGTGAAGATCCCGGAAGTCCATTCCGGCGGGGTTGATTTTCATGGGCGCATGCCTAGTCGCAGTGGATTCGGACTGTGGATTGTCGCGCGGCTTCAGAGTGCCCGTGCCGCGGCATGGCGGCCGGCCTTATAGCCGAACACGATCGCCGGGCCCAGCGTGCCGCCCGCACCGCCGTACACCATGCCGGTCGGCCCGGCCATCACGTTGCCGGCCGCGTACAGGCCCTCGATCACCTGGCCGTCCACGTTCAGCACGGCGCCGTCGCGGTTGGTGCGCGGGCCGCCCTTGGTGCCCAGGGTGCTGCTTTCGAGCTGCAGGGCGTAGTAGGGAGCCTCGCTGATCGTGCCGATGGTCGAGCTCCTGGCCGGGTAGCGCGTGATGTCGCCGTTGAAGCCGTCGTAGGCCGAGTCGCCGCGGCCGAAGTCCGGGTCGTGGCCGGCACCGGCGTGGCCGTTCCAGCGCACCATCGTGGCCTCGAGGCCGGCGCCATCGACGCCGATCTTGTCAGCCAGCGCCGCAAGTGTCGGCGCGCAGGGCACCCAGTCGGGCATGACACCGCCGATCGGTACGTCGAGGAAACCGTAGTACCTGGTCATCTGGCTGTCGAAGATGATCCAGCACGGCAGGTTGCCGTAGTCGAACTGGCTCGGGTCGAGGTGATGGAAGGCGCCGGCGATGGCGTTGTAGTTGGTGGCCTCGTTCACAAAACGCCGGCCGCGCCGGTTGACCATGATGGTGCCGGGCAGCGCGCGCTCGCGCAGGATCAGCGCCACCTTCTGCTCGCCGTACTGCTTCACCCCGGGAATCTTGGCCGCGGGCATCCACCAGGCCTCGCGCATGTTGCCCAGCTGGGCGCCCACACGCATTGCCATCTTGAGGCCGTCGCCAGTGTTGGTGGGGATGCTGGCCGGATGCTGCATCGGACCGCGCAGGAAACTGACTGCCAGCTCCTGGTCCCACTCGAATCCGCCGGTGGCCAGGACCACACCACCCTTGGCGCGCACGTCGCGCATGCCGTCGGCGCATGCTATCCGCACGCCCGTCACCCGGCCGTTGTCGGTGAGGAGCTCGGTGGCGCGCGCGCCCGTGACCGGTTCGAATCCGCGCTCCAGGCAGGCTTTGAGCAGGCTGCCGATCATGCCGCGGCCGCGGCCGTTGACCTTGTGTTTGCGCCGGCGTGCCAGTTCGGCCTCGTCGATGCGCCCGCTGCCGCCGCCGCGCGGCGAGTCCAGCGTAGTGAGGTACACGTCACCGGTGACCGGGTCCGAAAACTGGCCGATGCCGACGCGCGCAGCCCAGTCGCCCAGTTCGTCGAAGGCCGTGGTCGTGGGCTCGATCGAGCGTCCGCCGAGGGGTTTGCCGCCAGGACGTTCTGCGTGGTAGTCGGGGATGCGCAACAGCTGGAAGCGCAGCGACGTGCGCGTCTCCAGGTACTCCACCACCGGGGCCGTGCCGTCGACCAGGGCTTCGGCCAAGTCGTCGTGGATCAGCCCATGGGAGAGCGAGCGCAGGTAGAGCAGCGCATCCTCGCGCGAGTCGTGCAGGCCGGCCCTGGCGGCCAGTGGGTTGCAGGGCAGCCAGCAGACGCCGCCAGAGAGGGCGGTGGTGCCCCCGATGACATCGGCCTTTTCGAACAGGCCGACGCGTGCGCCGACGTCATGGGCGGCCAGAGCCGCCACCATGCCGGCGGCACCGGTGCCCAGAACGACAACATCGAATCGGTCGGATCGCATCGCAGGTGTCTTACTATTGGGGCCAGTTTGCACGGACGTTGTGTCCCATACGGAAACAATGTTTCTTCGATGGAAATTATAGTAGACAATACGGCCTGCCCC
>JANOUM010000182.1:0-5182 GCA_031416855.1 Rhodoferax sp.
GTGCTCCAGTCCACGGGCATCACCGGTGCGCACGGGGCCGAGATCGACCATATCGAGCTCTTTGCCGACGACGACAACGCCGATAGCCGCAACTTCGTGTTGTGCCCGGGCGGCGCCTACGACCGCTCACCCTGCGGCACCGGCACCAGCGCAAAGCTGGCCTGCCTGGCGGCCGACGGCAAACTGGCACCGGGTGTCCTGTGGCGCCAGGCCAGCGTGATCGGCAGCCAGTTCGAGGCCAGTTATGAAGCCGGCGCCGATGCGACGCCACCGGGGGCCATCATCCCTACACTGCGCGGGCGTGCACACATCTGCGCCGAGGCCACCTTGCTGATAGACGACAAGGATCCGTTTGGGTGGGGCATCCGGCTTTGACCGGTAGCTGGTCGGTGGCGATGCCCCAGCCCTTGTGGAAACCCATGTTCTCGTGCGCAATGCAGTCCTCG
Organism: Rhodoferax sp.; assembly: GCA_031416855.1. Lineage (GTDB taxonomy): Bacteria > Pseudomonadota > Gammaproteobacteria > Burkholderiales > Burkholderiaceae_C > CAISIP01. The sequence continues at coordinate 447 of JANOUM010000182.1, forward strand.
ACGGTCCAGTGGCGCGCCCTCTGGATCTTGACCCAGCGCAGTTCGGTGAACTCCACGACTCCCGCCTTGCCGCCAAAACACCCGATTCCGCTGGCCTTGACACCGGGATGAGCGCAACCGGATTCCGCCGCCACTGAGCCGGCTGCGCGGAGCTCGCGTCGGCGTCTTCGCCAGTCAGACCAGTTCGAGCAGTACCGGTTGATGGTCTGACGCACGTGTCTGGAGGTTGACCTCCAGCCGCTTGACGCGTGGTTTCAGGTCATCACTGACAAATACGAAGTCGCAGGCGATCGGCACCGGGCCATAACGGCGGTCGAACAGCCGGAAGGTCGGAGCATGCGGTTGCACACCGTGGGCCAGGTGCCAGGCGTCGGTCAGGCCGGTGGCATCGGGCGCGGGATCGCCCTGGATAAGCGCGTACTCGGTGTCGGGCGTTTCCAGGTTGAAGTCGCCGCACAGGATCGCGCTACCGGTGTGGCCCTTGGTCTGGAACGGCCCACCGGTCTCGTCGGCCAGGGGCGCATGTGCTGCCTGACGGCAGGCCTGTGCGTGGATGTCCACCAGCGCCCGCGCCTGGGCCATGCGCTGGCGCGCGGAGTAGAACTCCAGGTGCGTGGTCATCACCCGCAGCGGGCCCCAAGGTGCCAACACCGTGGCCATGGTGCACATGCGCGGCATGGAGCGAACCCCGGCATCGTCCGGATACGGCAGGGGGTGGTGCTGCAGTTGCGCCAGGGGCAGCCGGGTGGCCACCAGGTTGCCAAAGCGCTGTCGCTGGCCGTCACGGCCAAGTTCGTCCACCGCAGCGCCGAAGCAGATTTCGAAACCAGGCAGCAATTGCTGCAGCCGGGCGACCTGGTCAAAACCTGCGTTGCCTGCGAGTTGCGGGTAGTTCACGGCCACCTCCTGCAGGCACAACAGGTCGAAATCCGCCATGGCGTGAGCCTCAGCCACGACGCGTTCGACGCTGACCACGTCGTCGAGCCCGCAAAACCATTGCACATTCCAGGTGATCAGTTGCATGACCAAAACTCCGTGTTGCCCTACTTGATGCCAGCCCGCATGAAGCTTTGCACGAACTGGCGCTGGAACAGCAGAAACCCGATCAGCAGGGGCGCCGACGTCATCAGCGTGGCGGCCGTGATGATGGACCAGTCGATGCCCTGGTCGGTGCTGGAGAACACCTGCAGCCCCACCGTGAGCGGCCGCGCCGACACACTGTTGGTGATGATCACCGGCCACAGGAAGTTGTTCCAGTGAAAACTCACCGACACCAGTGCGAACGCGGTGTAAACCGGCCTGGCCAGCGGCACGTACACCCGCCACAGGATCTGCAGCGGGCTCGCACCCTCGACCCGCGCAGCTTCGTCGAGCTCCTTCGGAATACCCATGAAGGTCTGGCGCAACAGGAAGATCGCGAACGCCGACGCGAAGTACGGCAAACCGATGGCCAGCAAGGTGTCGACGAGCCCGAGCCGCGCCATGGTCTTGTAGTTCTCCACCAGCAGGATGTCGGGCATCACCATCAGTTGCACCAGCACCAGCGCGAACAGCAGCTTCTTGCCGGCGAACTCGAATCGTGCGAAGGCATACGCCGCCAGGGTGCTGAACACCAGTTGGCAAGCCAGGATCATCGCCACCAGCAAGGTGGTGTTGAGGAAATAGCGGGCAAACGGCGCAGCCACCCAGGCGCGCGCGAAGTTGTCCAGCGTTAGCGGGGCCAGCAGCGAGAAGCGGGTCGAATACTCCCCGGGATGGAAGGCGGTCCATACCGCGTAGACCAGCGGCAGGATCCACAACAGGGCCAACAGCCAGGCCGCCACCGTGTCTAGCCAGCCCGGTTCGTTGTAGACCAGGCGCGTGGTCGTGTTTGCGCTCATTGGTAGTGGACCTTGCGATCCAGCACGAAGAACTGGAACAGGGCGACGGTGGCCAGTACCGCCAACAACACGACCGTGATCGCGGCGGCGTACCCGGTGTCCCAGAAACTGAACCCCACGGTATAGAGGTGGAACAGCAGCAGCGTGGACGCATTGTTGGGACCGCCCCGGGTGAGCACCACGATATGGTCGACCATGCGTACTGCATTGATCACCGCGTTGACCACCACGAACAGCGTCGTGGGCATCAGCAAGGGCCATTGCACGCGCCGGAAAAAGTACCAGCGCGAGGCCCCTTCGATAGCCGCCGCCTCGCGCAGGCTCGGGTTCAGGCTCTGCAGGGCTGCCAGATAGAAGATCATGAAAAAGCCGGCCTCCTTCCACACCGCCACCAGGGTCACGGCACCCAGAGCCGTGTGCGGGTCACCAAGCCAGTTGTGCGAGGGCAGGCCGAACAGCCCGGTGATCTGTTCCAGCAAGCCATAACCCGGTGTGTAGAAGAACAGCCAGATGTTGGCCACGGCGATCATGGGCAGCACCGTCGGCGTGAAATACGCCATGCGCAGAAACCCGCGGCCGGTCATGCGTTCGTTGACCCACAGCGCCATTACCAGCGCCAGCCCGATCGAACACGGGATCGTGGCCAGCGCGAACCACAGGTTGTTGGTGGCGGCTTTCCAGAACACCGGGTCGTGGACCATCACATCGTAGTTCTCCAGCCCGACCCAGACACCGGGCCGGGAGCCCTTGGGTGTCGAGTAGAAACTGTCGATCAGCGTCGCCACCGCCGGGTAATGCGTGAACGCCACCAGCAGCACAAACGCCGGAAGCAGCAGCAAATAGGCATGGACGGCGGAGGAGCCGGACGGGGGAGATTTCATCGAGCGGGAAGACCGGTGCGCACACGCGTGCGGGACGACGTGCCGCCCGGTCTCGCGGGGGCACACCCCGGACGCTGGTCTATTTGTAGCTGCGCAGGATGCGCTCAGCTTCCTTCTGGGCGTCCTGCATCGCCAGCGCCGCAGGCTTGGCCCCGGTCAAGGCGGCCTGCAGCCCGTCGTTCAGGGCCTTGGTCACGCGCTGGTTGTCGTGCGTGGAGAATTCCGCGAGCGCAAACGGCAGTTGGTCACGTGCCACCAGCGCCGGCGGAAAGTCGCGCCCGTACTTGCGCAAGGTGTCGGTGCCATAAGCCGCCTCGGACACCGCCACGTAGCCGGTATCCATGCTCCAGCGTGCGGCGCGCTCGGGCTGGGTGATCCACTTAATGAACTTGAAAGCAGCCTCCTGCTGCACCGGGGTGGATTTCTTGAAGATGTAGAAATTGCCGCCACCGGTGGGTGAACCCTTGCGCTTGTTCGCCGGCAACATCGCCACACCGAAATCGAACTTCGCATTGGCCCTCACATTCGTCAGGTTCCCGGTGGTGGTCCACATCATGGCCACCTTCTTCTCGAAGAAGTCCTTCGGCGTGGTGCCCCACTCGACGATGCCCGGGGGATGCACACCCTGCTTGGTCAGGTCGATCCAGTACTGCAGGGCCTCGATCACCTTGGGGTCGTCGAACTTGACGGCATTCCCGGCCTCGTTGGCCATGGCGACATCGTTCTGGATCGCCAGGCCCTGGAACAGCCAATACGGGAAACCGCTGGACGGGATCTGCACGCCGTATTGGGTGACCTTGCCCGATGCATCCTTGAGCGTCAGCTTCTTTGCCATGTCGACCATCTCCACCCAGGTGCTTGGCGGCTTGTTGGGATCGAGGCCGGCCGCCTTGAACAACTCCTTGTTGTAGTACTGCACCACGGTCGAGCGCTGGAACGGAATGCCCCAGGTCTTGCCGCCAGTCTGGCTGTTGAGCATGAACGCCTTGTAGAAGCTGCCCAGCCAGGCCTTGTCGTCGGCGGTCTTCGCGAAGTTGTCGAACGGGATGATCGCGTCTTCGTCGATCAGGGTGAACATGTCGGTGGACAGCAGCACCGAGGTGACGGGTGGTGTGCCGGACTTGTTGGCGGTGAGCGCCTTGACGATGGTGTCCTGGTAACTGCCGGCATAGATCGGCGTGACCTTGATGGACGGATTTTCCTTCGAGAAGTCTGCGGCGAAGTCGTCGATGATCTTGGCGATCGGCCCACCGACGGCCACCGGGTAAAAGAAGGAAATCTCGGTCTGGGCCTGCGCCAGGGCGCCCAGCGGCAGGCTGCCCACGGCGACCGCTGCGGCGACGACAAACTGGTTGAACTGTTTTCTTTGCATGGTGGATCGGTCCTTTGTGTGTTGACGGAAATGTTGCCCGGTCAGGCGACGCGACTGCCTCGGGAGTCGAAGTAATGTTCGGCCTGCGGCGGCCAGTGCAGTGCCACCTGGGCGCCTGCGGCCACCTCGCAACTGCCGTCGGCGCGCACGGTGATCATCTCCGAGCCGACAGCGCAACGCAAGACCAGATCCGCCCCCAGATACTCCAGGCTGCGAACCGTGGCGGGCACCTGCCCGCCGAGCGAGACCGACTCGGGACGCACACCGAGCAAGCTGGCTGACTGTGCCACACGCACGTTGCTGCCAGCAATATGACCGTTGTCCAGGCGCAGCAGGTTCATCGCCGGCGTGCCGATAAAACGCGCCGCAAAGGTGGTGGCGGGTTGTGCGTACAGGGCGCGCGGCGCGGCACACTGTTCGATCCGGCCCTGGTTGAGCAGGACAACCTGGTCGGCCATGCTCATGGCTTCGGTCTGGTCATGGGTGACATACACCACCGTCAGGCCCAGGCGCTGCTGCAATTCGCGCAGTTCATGGCGCATTTCCTGGCGCAGTTGCGCGTCCAGGTTCGACAGCGGTTCGTCCATCAGGCAGACCTTGGCC
>JANOUM010000183.1:0-11119 GCA_031416855.1 Rhodoferax sp.
TCGATGCCGACAAACCGGAACAGCGCCTGGTCGGCCAACTGCGTCTTCTGGCTGGTTACCACCACCCGCACGCCGTCGATGACGAGGCAGGCACTCGGCCCCAGCACCATGGTCGCGCCACGCGAGAACGGCCCGTTGCACTGTACCCGGCCATCGGACAGCGCTTGCACACGAAAGCTCGCCTGCAGCGGCGCGTCACCGGGGATGCCGGACCTGCCTCCCAGACCCACCGTGATGCTGCCCCCGACACCGGCCGCGTGTGCCGCCCGGGCTGCGGCCGGATCAACCATCAGCCCCAGCGCAGCGCGTTGCGCGCCGCAGGCCAGCAATGCGCGCAACATGCCGGTGGTGTCCGAGTCGCCGCCGGCGCCGGGGTTGTCCTGCGTGTCTGCGATCACCACTGGCCGGGTCGCGCCCCGCGCCAGACGCATCGCCTCGCGCACCGCCGCCTCCGGCCCCAGCACTTGCAGGTCGAACTGCGCTTCCTGCGATTGCACCAGCCGCGCCAACACGTCGGCGACCGCATTGGCACTGCCCGCGCCGCGACCATAGGCAAACACCACCGGGCCGCATTCGGGAAAGTCGGCCGCTGGGAACCCCGGCGTGAACGACAGCGTCGACACCGCGTCCGACTCCAGCGCGGCCAGGCGCGCGTAGATGTCCCGCGCGGGCTCCAGATCGGTGCTCTGCGACGACAGCGGGATCAGGAACGGGATCCGCCGCGCCGCCACCACCGGCCGGGCCATGCCATCGGCGCGTTGCGCCAGCAGGTGCGCGGCGCGGGCGCCGGTATCGGCCATGTCGACATGCGGATAGGTGCGGTAGGCCACCAGCGTATCGGCGCAAGCAAGCATCTGCGCCGTCACGTTGGCGTGCAGGTCCAGGCTGGCGACGATCGGGGTCTGCGGCCCCACCACGCGCCGCACCCGCGCCAGCAGTTCGCCCTCGCCATCGTCCAGGTGCTCGGTGACCATCGCGCCATGCAGGTCGAGGTAGACCGCGTCGGGCAGCGCATCACGGACTCCTTCGACGATCATCGTCGCAATGCGCTCGAAGGCATCCTGCGTCACATGGGCCGAGGGCTCACACGCGGCCCAGGCGGTGGGGAGCAATTGGTGGCGCGATCCCTTCATCTGCGCGATGAAGCCGGCGATCGGCACATTGCGCGCCACCATGGTGTCGAAAATGTCGCCACCGCGCCGCAGGCCCGGCCAGCCGCCGTCGTGCTGAAAATCGTCGAACGTCGCCTTGCTCGGCGCGAAGGTGTTGGTCTCGTGTTGAAAGCCACCGATGGCAATACGCATGTGCGGGTGTACCTTGTGCTGGGGAATTGATCGACAGATCACCTGCGGTCGGGGTCGACGCGAAGCGGGCTCCATGATAGGCGAGCGGCCGTACCGGGGCGCCATAAGATGTAGCGTGATGTACCGGCCGTATCTGCAGCGTTACCCGGTGTTGCAGGTCTCGAGCTTCGCCATGTTGGCGTCGGTACTGTCCCTGCCCGTGCGGCGCTGTCGCGGTGGGCCTGATCGCCGCCGGCCTGTGGCTGGCCACGCGCACGCCACCGGCCCGGAATGACCCGATAATCGCGGCCATTCCCTCGGCGCATCCTGCGGGCAACCGGGCGGCACCATCCGGCGATACCCGGAGCAGGCCTGCTGCATCCGCCCGCGAACGGTGTCGCCTGGGCACCCTCCAATCACGAAATACAGAAACATGTCTACATTTGAAATCGAAGGCGGCGTACCGCTGCGTGGCTCGGTGCGCGCCTCGGGGAACAAGAACGCGATCCTGCCGATGATCGCGGCCTGCATCCTCACCGACCAGGAGGTGGTGCTCGAGAACGTGCCCGACATCATCGATGCGCGCCACATGCTCGAGTTGATCACCGAGATCGGCGGCCGTGTCGAACGCAGCGGCGAACGCGTGAGCATCCAGGTGGCCAGCATCAAGACCAGCGAGATCAGCCGCGCGTTGTGCAACAAGGTGCGCACATCCATCATGTGCGTGGCGCCCCTGCTGCACCGCACGGGCAAAGCCACCGTGTACCCGCCCGGCGGCGACGTGATCGGCCGGCGCCGGCTTGACACCCACTTTTACGGTTTGCAGAAACTTGGCGCCACGGTCAGCATCAACGGCAGCTACGACTTCGCGATGCACGGGCCGCTGACCGGCACAGAAATGTTCTTCGATGAGCCCTCGGTGACTGGAACCGAACACGTGCTGATGGCCGCCGTGGTGAGCCAGGGGCAGACACTGATGCGCAACGCGGCCTGCGAGCCGCATGTGCAGGACCTGGCCCTCATGCTCAACGCCATGGGCGCCCGAATCAGCGGCATCGGCACCAACCTGCTGACCATCGAAGGGGTGCCCTCCCTGCATGGTACGACGCACCAGGTCTGCCACGACCACGTCGAGGCCGCGTCCTACCTCGCACTGGCCGCCGCCACCGGCGGCGAGATCCGGGTCGAGGGTACGGATCTGCATGCCTACTGGATGACGCGGCGCGTCTTCGGCACGCTGGGGGTGAAGATCGAACTGCATAAAGACCACATCACGCTGCCGGGCAACCAGGAGTTGCGCGTGACACGCGACCACGATGGCTCCATCCCGGTGATCGGCGACGGGCCCTGGCCGCAGTTCGCGACCGACCAGATGAGCTGCATGATCACGCTGGCCACGCAGGTCACCGGCAATGTGCTGTTCTTCGAGAAGATGTTCGAGTCGCGCCTGTATTTTGTGGACCGCCTGATCAGCATGGGGGCCAACGCGGTGGTGTGCGACCCGCACCGGGTGTTGATCAGCGGGCGGTCCAAGCTGACTGCCACCACCTTGACCTCGCCCGACATTCGCGCGGGCATGGCGCTGCTGGGTGCGGCACTGTGCGCCTCGGGCAAATCGACGGTGCAAAACGCGAACATGATCGAGCGCGGATATGAGCGCATCGAGGAAAAGCTGCTCGGGCTGGGGGCGCGGATCACGCGGCGGGATTGAATTCCTTCGCTCGGGTGCTGTGTTGGCGGGATCCGGCCGGCGGGGCCGCTCAGCTCCGCGGCTTACACCACCTCCAGGGACACGACCATGCGGGCCGAATATCCGCAGCCTTGCCGGCGCGACCACTCCCGCGTTGCCCCGGATCTGGCAGTACGCTGCGCAATCACTCCCGCGCCACAACGGTGTCGTACAACCCGTAATGCGTCAATCCCTGGTGGCTCTCGACGCCCGTGTACCGCAGCGATGCATCCTCATATCGGCGAAACGCGAATACCGCCTGGTTCATCTGCTCCGTATTGAACACCTTGAGCCGCACCAGCAGGTGAAAGTCCTTCACCGTCAGGCCGGTCACGGCCAGGAACAGGTCCGGCTCCAGCCTGGTGATCACGTCCTGCAGTGTGTTCTCGCGGAAATCGGTCAGGTACATGAACGCCGGAATGCGCGTCGCGAACTTGATCAGTTTCTCCTGCACGAGCTTGCGCTTGGACTTGTATTCCTTTTCTTCATCCGAGAGTTGCTTCTTTTCTTTGGGCGACAGCTCCTGTTCCTTGGCCTTGTTCTTCAGCGCCTTGACCTTCTCGCTCTTGTTGATGATGGTCTCGATGATGTTGTCGCCCAAAGCGCGCCAGCCCTCAATCCGCGCCACGGCGGCCATGGCCTCGGGAGAGTCCATGATGCGGCGCAGGGTGTCGTTGTCCACGTTCACCAGCAGTGCGCTCTCCCATTTGCGCGCCAACAGCGTGGCTGAGGTGCCGGCCATTGCAATGTCCAGAATTCCACCGGCGTCGACCTGCGTCATGTTGGCGCCGTCGTAGGCCAGCACCGGCAAGAACGACACCAGATCCTTAACTGCGTTTTCCGGATTCGCTTCGTTCGGTGAAAGTCCGATCCCGTATTCGGCGAGCTGTCGTAGCGCCCGCGTGGGCGCGAAGTCAAACACAAAGCACACCGGCTTGAGGATTTCCTCCTCGTTCGGGTTGTCGCCGTTCGGATTTTTGATGGACCAGGGTGACTGCACACGAAACGCGGCCTGAAAGTAGGTCTCGGGCGACTTGAGGTTGCGCAGCATTAAGATGGCCGACCATTGCGGCACCGTGACGCCAGTGGTGAGCTTGCCGCACGACAATGTGATGGTCTTGGTGTCGAAGCCGCTGCCAATGGCTTTGCGCACCGGTGGCAGTGCCTCCAGGCCCACACCCGCCGTAACGCCCGCTGCCACGACCACCGTGTACGCGTGCCAGAACACGTTGTGTTTTTCGGACAGCAGGCCCGCCATCGCGTGGCAGGCGGCGACATTGGGCAGGAACCAGAACGCATGCTGCAAGTACGGCAGCAGCCGGACGTCCGAATACGGGAACGGCGGGCGGGTGCCCGTTTTCAGATATTCCGCAGCCTTCGGTGAATAAGAGCCACGCACGATGTCCAGCCACTTTTGCACATCACTTTTGTGCCTGAATGCCGCCTTCTTGCCTTCTCCCGCGGCCTCGAAAAATGCGTTGAGGTCAAACTCGTCGAACTCGCCCGCGCTGGCAATGGCGACCAACTCGTCCGGCATCTGGTAGGTGAGCAAGCGCATCTGGGGCAGCGCACCATACGGATTCCACGCCTCGGGACGCGCGGCCGCGTACGCCTCCTTGGCGCGTTGCTCGTCGGTGTAGGTCCAGTTGAAAATCTGTTCCTCGATGAATTCGCCGGTCGCCAGCGCCTTGAATGGCGTACCCGACAGGTACAGGTAGGCTTTCGTCGTGATGGGCAAGAACTCGGCCTCCTTCGCGGAGAGCACGCCGAGATCGTCGTTCACTTCTCCCAGGTCCACCGCATATTCAAGCCTGGCTTCTTTGGCGGCGACAGCACCCTCTTCACCCTCGAAAAGCTCTTTCGCCGTTTCCCGCCATGCACCGAAGTGGTACTCATCGAACACCACCAGGTCCCACTTCACCTGGTGCAACCACCCGTTCCTGGGCTTGATGTTGCCCACCGCGTCGCGGCCGAGCAGATCCTGGAAGGAGCCGAAATAGACGACCGGCTTCTTGCGGACGATCTGGGTGGGATCGCCGCCCGATGATTTCGACAAGTACTGCCAGTCGTCGAAATCGACGTGGCTCTCCAGGTCGGTCTGCCACGCATCCTCGACGGCCGGCTTGAAGGTGAGCACCAGCACGCGCTTGGCGCCCAGCTTTTTCGCCAGCTGGTAGGCGGTGAACGTCTTGCCGAAGCGCATCTTGGCATTCCACGGGAATCGCGGCACCGCGTGCATGTCCTCGGCCCAACGTGAATGAAAGTAGGCGTGCGTCATATGCACGGCCTCGGCCTGCTCGCGGCGCATTGGAAAGTCTTGGTGATGGGTTCCCGTAAACTTTTGGCCCGTGCGCAGTTCGGCAAGGACGGTCTTGATGTCTTTGACCGAGCAGCCCATCCACTCCAGCAGGGCGCGCTCGAAACCCTTTCTGACCAGCGCTCCGCGCACCTGATGGTCGCTGAAGATGCTGCCATCCGCGCACTCGGCGGGCTCGTCCAACACGATGGTGTAGTTCTTGATCGCGGCGGTCTTGAGCTGCTCAGCCACACGCTGCTTCACGTCGCGGGTGGTCTGGCCTACCTTGAGGAGACCCTGGTGTGCTGTGTCGGCAATGGCGTAGGCGTAGATACGAGGCCGGGCTTCCGACTTGGGCGCAAGTATTTCCTCGATGGACCTACTCATCGACCGACTCGCCCTCAGCTATATCAAACAGCTCACTGTCGTGCTCTGCGACCTGCGACTCGATAAAGGCCACTTCGTCTACCGTCAGCCCGTAGCGCTTGTACAGTTTCGCATCCGTCCACTCCTTGTTCAGCGGGAGGTTGGGTATGAATGCGTAGACATTCTTCGGTGCATCCTGGGTGGACTTGCGAAGCGAAACCAGAAAGCGCGCGAAGCGCGTACGTAGGTACCCTGCGTAGTTTGCCGCCTCTGTTTCAGTTTCGAAGACACCGGCCACGACATAGCTCTCGGTACAAGCTGAGCCCGGCTCAGCAATGATCGGCTTGCTAAGGAACTTGGTCTCGATCGCAGCGCTGGTGCCCTGGACCCGAGTCATTAGGACCTTCCATTTGTCGATCCAACCGGTGTTCGTAGGAATTTCTGCGCGCCCAACCCAACTGACCTTCTGCGAGCCGAATAACTTCACAGGATCTTTGAGGCGCCTGGAATCCGACTTGCCGTGGAAGAACGTTCGCAATCCAAACGGCTTCTGACTGGAGACACGACCATCGAGCGTCGTCTCACCCTTGGCCCGGACTTTTTCCAGGATCGACACCGCTTCGTTGCGCCGCACAAGGACGTCGAAGGCATCCAGGTTGCGCGCGACAGCCGGCCCCGTCGGCTGGCCGTCCCAAATTGTCCGCACCTCGCACGGCCCGCTGTGTTCGCGATCCCACAGGAAGTAAGAGATTCCGCCGCGAATCTTGACGCCCGGGAATCCCTCGTAGAGCTTCGGATAATCCTCGATACGCCGCATCCGCTTGTCCGACAACATCCTTTGGCGGTACTTGTCGAGCCCCTTGCCACCCGCCATCCATCGCGACGGGGTTACGAACACCGCGTAACGCGGATCGAGGTCAAGCGCCTTCTCCACAAACAACTGGTAGATCGGCGCCGCGCTTGTGCCGTAACCGCCGTCATCTAGCTGGTACGGCGGGTTGCCGATGATCACGTCAAACTGCATGTCGTCTCCAAACAGCGCGCCGATGCGAGCCTTGATGTTATTGGTGTGGATGAACGCATAGGCGTGGGTTTCCAGACCTTCACCCCGATCCAATGTCTTTTGGCTGGCGCCGCAATATGTGCACTTGCCGTTCACCCACGTGTGTGCCATCTGCTCAAACCAGATATTCCCCGCATCATGCACAAAACCCTTCACGATCGAATGTTTGCCTTTGGCGTGTTTGGAGCAATAGAGACTGCGCCGCGCCAGCAAGCTCGTGATCTGCGTGATGGCGATGCCGAACACCTGCTTCGTCAGGATGTGATCGACACGCATCTCCAGGTCTGGAATCTCGTGCGCCAACCCCTTGGTGAGACGGCTGGTGATCTCACGCAGGAAAACCCCCGACTTCGTGCACGGGTCCAGGAACTTCACCGACTTGTCCGCCCACAGGTTTGCGCCGCTGTGGTCTTTCGCCCATGCCTCGGCCAGTGTGTCGAGCATCTTGTTGGCGAACTCCGGCGGCGTGAAGACCTCGTCGTTGGAGAGGTTGGCGATGCAGGTCAACACATCCGGGTTGCGGCCGCGCAGCGTGAATGCGGCCTGCCCCGTCATGCGTGCGTCCCCAACACGAACCGCGCTTTTTCGATTCGCAGCATCTTAAACGGCGTCATGAAGCGCACGCCCAGGCCAACGCAGGCGTTCGGAATTTTGATGCGTGCCGGAGAATTCGCTGGCACCTCGTGGGTTACCACCACATGTTGATAGGCCAGTGCATGGGCGATCAGGTAAAAGTCGGCCGCCTGCAGAAACGTATTGATAGCGGCCGGCGTGTATTGCTGTCCCATGGCCCAAGCGCTGACCTGGGTGAATTGCGGCGCCAAGGCCGGTGGCGTACGCCGGAAAAGCGGCTGGCCGTGGACTCTGGCCCATTCCGACAACGCGTCCTGGCCCGCCTCGATTTCATCGGCCACCTTGTCGATGCTGAGCACCGCACCGGTATGGCTTTTGTGGGCGAGCCATTCCCAGAATGCCGGGCAGAAATCCAGCCCGTAAAGCAGGTTGTTGGCCGACATGAACACATTTGCGTCCAGCAGATAACTCATGCGGCCACCCCCAACTCACGCGCAGCTTCGTAGAACGTGGCCGTCTTGCGCATTCCCAGCATCCGGAACGCATCCGGAAAAGAGGTCAGGCCCTCCAGCGTGCTGGACACGATGGCACGGGCAAAGCGTTTGCTGGTCCGCGCGCCCAGGGACCGGTAGTAGTCACCCCCTTGGCTCGCATGCTCTTTCAGAGTGCGCAGGCGCTCCTGTTCCTGCCGGTAGTGCTCCCACAGGACCGTCTGCGTGATGAAGCCCGCATCAAACAGGCGGCGCAACGCAACCAGCGTGCTGACCTTGAATTCGCGCGCCAGCCGTTGGATTTCCTCCGAAATCGGGGCTTCGCGCCAGTGCACCGAACGGAGTTCCTCCAAAGGTATCAGCAGTTCCGCGGCCACCCGATTGCACCAGCGCTCAGTGCGCTTTTCGGGCACTTCCCCCGCCTGCGTGTCAGACACACCCGTTGCGCCCAGCCACACATGGGCCAGCTCATGGGCCAGCGTGAACATCTGTGCCGCCTTGCTGTCGCCGCCGTTCAGAAAGACCAGCGGAGCAACACTATCGGCCAGCGCAAAGCCGCGGAACTCGGCCACATCCAGCCTGCGGTGGCTGTTGCTACCCACCACCGAACTCACCATCACCATCACCCCGGCATCTTCCGACTTCACGATTAGCTGGCGCAGGGCATCCGTCCAGCTTGGCAGTTGGCGGCGCGACTCGGTGGACAGGCCCAGCGTCTCGCGCAGGCGTTGCGCTACCGCCTCTGGGGCTTCCTGCATGCTGGCGCTACCGACAAATTGCAGGGCCGGCAAGCCATGCATGCGGGCATGGTCGCGGTACCAGTCCTGCCTCTGCTGGCACAAATAGAGGGTATCGAGCAGGTCGCTGCTGGGTTCGGAGAGGCTCGCGTCGCGCAGGATGCGGAAATCCGGCACTGGCAGCGCCAGCGTGGGTGGCTCGGGGAGAAAGAAGTAGCCAAAGGCCGTGTGCGTGAGGCGCGCGAAGTCTTCCAATTGCTTGAGCGTGGGCTGGGCCTCGCCGCTCAGCCACAGAGGCCACTTGGTGAAGCGTGCGACCAGAACGTCATCGTGCAGTCGCGCGCGTTGCGCTGCCCATCGGAGCACCGGTATGGACGCAGCCACTGCGGTCATGCCGCCTCGATGGGTGTTGGTGCAAGCGCCCCAGGCACCGACCCGGCGGCCAAATCGCCCACGGTCAACGGCGGCCAGGTCCTCGACGGCGTGAAGATTTCATGCTTGCCAAGGTGGGCGAACAGCGAGTCCTCCGCGCTGAAAGCAGACGAATGGGTCAGGATGTCGAAGCGGAAATCACGCCGCTGGAACTTGCCTTTTCCCAGGTAGCCCCACTCGGCAAAAGTGATCGGCGTCCCGTCGTTGGCTTTCATGGTCAACGCGTCGCCATGCACCAGGTTGATCGACAGCACATGGAAGACAGCCCGATACAGGTCGGACGTCTCATCGATGTTCAGGTAGTCGGCGATGAGGTCGAGCAGGTTGGCACGGCATTCGGCGATGTTGTCCGGCAGCAATTCGATGCCATAGATGCACATCAGCGCCAACATGGCGTAGTGCCGGCGCTCGAAGTCGGACTTGCCGTAGCGTCGCTCCACGGCGGCAAGTTTCCGCTGAAGCACCTGCACAAGAAAGTTGCCGCTGCCACAGGCGGGCTCCAGAAAGCGCGAGTCGATGCGGTGCGTCTCGTCCTTCACGAGGTCGAGCATGGTCTGGACCATCCACGCAGGTGTAAAGACTTCTCCGTGATCGGCAACGCGCTGTTTGGACTTGACGAGGGTCATGGAGGGACTTTGGCTTGGGCCGCGCAAAATGCAATCTGGTGCCAGCGCGGCCGCTGATTCTCGCGCCTTTTTCACGGCAGCCCTATGAAGCATGGCGCCAGCGGACCAGGTGGCTCCATTCATGCGTTCGGCGTTGGACGGCCGGAAAATTCGATACTGCCTTCATTTCGCCAGCTTGCCGTGACTTCACAAGTCGGCCCTGAATCGATCTGGAAGGCCCACCTCAACAGCAAGCCAGCACAGGTCGAGGTCTCGCACAGGCGCAGCCGCGCGCCGGTCCTCAGAACACCGTTTCCGGCATCGCCGCGATCAGCGCACGGGTGTAGTCATTCTGCGGCGTCTCGAACAGCTGTTCGGTCGGCGCCGATTCCACCACCTGCCCGCCCCGCAGCACCACCACGTCGTCGCACATGTAGCGCACCACCGCGAGGTCGTGCGATACGAACAGGTAGGTCAGCCCGAAGGCGCGTTGCATCTCGTGCAGCAGGTTGAGCACCTGCGCCTGCACCGACACGTCCAGCGCCGAGGTGGGTTCGTCCAGGATCAGGCATTCAGGCTTGAGCGCCAGGGCTCGCGCGATACACACACGCTGGCGCTGGCCGCCCGACAGCTCGTGCGGGTAGCGGTGCAGGTGGTCGCGGCCCAGGCCCACATGGTCCAGCAGGGTCAGCACCTGCGCGGTGCGGGCCGGTGCATTCAACCCCAGTTCGCGCTCGTGGATCAGCATGCCCTCGGCGACGATGTCGTGCACGGTCATGCGCGGGTTCATCGACGCGTACGGGTCCTGGAACACCACCTGCATGCGCGCTGCATGGCCGCGGCGCGCGTGGGCATCGTGCACCGCGATGTCCTGGCCGCGGTACAGGATGCGCCCGCCGTCCACCGGCTCCAGGCCCAGCAGGCAGCGTGTCAGCGTCGACTTGCCCGAGCCGGATTCGCCCACCACACCGAGCGTGCGGCCTTCGCGCACCGACAAGGACACGCGGTCCAGAGCGGTCAGGCTGCGCCGCGGCTCCCACAGGCCCTTGCGCGCGAGCGGGTAGTGGCGCGAGACCGCCAACACCTCGATCAGTGTCTCGGTCACCGGTGAATTTCCTCCATTCGGCAACAGGTGCCGGGCACCTTCGGATGGATGCGCGGTGCTCATCAGGCAACCTCCGTGCTGCGCACTGCGGCGCGAGCTTGCTTGGGGCGGCCCGGCGCGGTGCTCACGCGGCCTCCACATCGAGATGCACACAGGCCACGCGGTGGGTGTCCGACACCACCACCGAGGCCGGTGTTTCCTTGTCGCACAGGCTGGTGGCGCGTGCGCAGCGCGGCGCGAAGCGGCAGCCCGGCGGCGGGTGGATCAGGTCGGGCACGCGCCCGGGCAGATTTGCCAGCTGTCCGCGCGCCAGGCCGGGCCGGGGCAGTGCCGCCAGCAGGGCGCGGGTGTAGGGGTGGCGCGGCGACTGCAGCACCTCCCGTGTGCGGCCCGACTCGACCACGTGGCCGGCGTACATCACCGCCACATGGCTGCAGAT
>JANOUM010000184.1:0-6618 GCA_031416855.1 Rhodoferax sp.
GCACCAACGTCCTGGCGGTCAACGCCAGCATCGACGCGCAGCGCGACTTCTGGCTCGCCGATACCGATCTGCAGACCAGCCTGAGCGCTACCTCGCCAGGAGGCCTTTCCAAAATGCGCACCACCGCTGCGGCGGCTGGTGAAGCCCAGGGACACTGAACATGGCAACCAAACAACTGAACCGACGACTCTTTTTTGCCGGTGCCGCGACGGCGGTCACTGCCGCTGCGGTCAGCCGCGTGGCCATGGCCGCTCTGCCGGAACCGGTGATCCAGTCCAAGCCCGACACCATGGCACCGCTGGTGCCAAGTACCGGCAGTCCGTACAACCCGGTGGTGACGCTGAACGGCTGGACGCTGCCCTGGCGCATGAACGCCGGCGTGAAGGAATTCCATCTGGTCGCCGAACCCGTGGTGCGTGAAATGGCGCCCGGGTTCAAGGCCAACATGTGGGGCTACAACGGCCAGAGCCCGGGCCCGACGATCGAGGTGGTGGAGGGCGACCGGGTGCGCATATTCGTCACCAACAAGCTGCCCGAACACACCACCATCCATTGGCACGGCCAGCGGCTGCCCAATGGCATGGACGGTGTCGGCGGACTGAACCAGCCGCAGATTCCGGTCGGCAAGACCTTCGTGTACGAGTTCGAGGCGCGCCGGCCCGGCACCTTCATGTACCACCCGCATGCCGACGAAATGACGCAGATGGCCATGGGCATGATGGGGTTCTGGGTCACGCACCCCAAGGCCAGACATCCCCTGATCGACGAGGTCAACCGGGACTTCTGCTTTCTGCTCAACGCCTACGATATTGATCCGGGCAGCAAGACGCCGAAGATCATGACGATGACGGACTTCAACCTCTGGTCCTGGAACAGCCGCCTGTTCCCCGGCATCGACTCGCTCAACGTGCGCCTGAACGACAAGGTGCGCATCCGGATCGGCAACCTGACCATGACCAACCACCCGATCCACCTGCACGGGCACGAGTTCCTGGTCACCGGCACCGACGGCGGCCCCACGCCCAAGAGCACACGCTGGTACGAGGTGACGACCGACGTGGCGGTGGGCCAGATGCGGCAGATCGAGTTCCTGGCCGACGAGGAGGGCGACTGGGCCTTCCACTGCCACAAGAGCCACCACACGATGAACGCCATGGGGCACGATGTGCCCACCATGATCGGCGTGGACCACAAGGGGCTGGTGAAAAAGCTGCAAAAGCTTGTGCCCGACTACATGGTGATGGGGGAACGCGGCATGGCCGACATGGGCGAGATGGAGATGCAGATCCCCGACAACACGCTGCCGATGATGACGGGCACCGGCCCCTACGGACCGGTCGAGATGGGCGGCATGTTCAGCATGGTGAAGGTACGGCGCGACCAGAAACCCGGCGACTATGCCAACCCCGGCTGGTACCGGCAGCCCCCGGGCACGCAGGCCTTCGAGTGGACGGGTGCCTTGCCCGACCCGGCCCGATTCAAGTCGGAGAGCCAGGGCGCGATGCCGCTGGCCGAGACCCCGGTCAAGACCACGCAGGTGCAGGTTCGCAAACCATCCGGTCACACGGGTCACTGAGCTTATTGCATGTACAACACAGACAGATCGAATCCAGCCGCGGGCCGCAGGGCCTGGCTCGGGGTGGTGGGCCTGGGCCTGCTGGCGGCTTTGGCGCGCCCTGCATCGGCCCACGGCGACCCGCATGCGAAGGCGGCCACCGGCGTCAAGAAGGAACAGAAGGACTGGGGCATCGCCGGCGACCTGCGCCAGGTCGGGCGCACGATCGACATCACGATGTCCGACAAAATGCGGTTTTCGCCCGACCGCATCGAGGTGCGCTTGGGAGAGACGGTGCGGTTCCGGATCCGCAACGCCGGGCGCATGCTCCATGAGATGGTCATCGGCACCCCTGCGGAACTGCGCGAGCATGCGGCCATGATGCTGAAATTTCCCAACATGGAGCACGATGAACCCTACATGGCGCATGTGCCCCAGGGCAAGACCGGCCAGATGATCTGGCACTTCAATCGCGCCGGCGAATTCGAGTTTGCCTGCCTGATCGCCGGCCATTTCGAGGCCGGCATGGTCGGCACCATCGTCGTGCGACCGGCAGCAAAGCAGCCGCCTTGACGGATGCCAAGGCAGATCCGTCAAACCGTTCCCACCCCTTTTCCACCCTTCTCAGGAGCACCCCATGAAAAAACTGTTCGCCATTGCCACCCTGGCCCTTGTCACCCTGGGCGCTGCGGCGCAGACCACCAGCCCGGACATGGCTGAGGCCGAGATTCGCAAGGTCGACCGCGACGCGAAAAAAGTCACCCTCAAACACGGCCCGATCAAGAACCTCGACATGCCGCCCATGACCATGGTGTTCCAGGTCAAGGACGCATCTTTGCTGGACAACCTGAAGGCCGGCGACAAGATTCGCTTCAGCGCCGACCAGCAGCAAGGCGCCTACGTGGTGACTGCGGTGCAGAAGGTCGACACCAAGTGACCGGGCCACCGGCCAGGGCGCGCTAGGCCGGTCGTGGACATCCTCGCGCACGGATTGTGGGTTGGCGCCGGATTGGCCTGGGCGCGCCGGCATGTGGTGTTGTCACGGCCGACCGTGGTGGCCACGGTCGTGCTGGCGGTGGTGCCCGACCTGGCCCACCTGCTGCCCGCGCTGGTGTGGGCGGTGGGCGGTGCCGGCTCCTGGCAGGCGATTCTGGACTATGCGGTGGCGGTGCCCGGGCAGGAGCCCGCGACAACTGCGCTGGTGCAATCGCTGACGCACCATCTGCACTGCGTCTTTCACAGCGCGGTCGTCGCCGGTGCCGTCACCCTGCTGCTGCGCTGGTGGTGGCGCGTCTGGTGGCTTCCGCTGCTGGGCTGGTGGTCGCATATTGCCATCGACGTGCCCACCCACTCCAACAGCTTCTACCCGGTGCCGGTGCTGTACCCGTTCACGCAGGTCGGCTTCGACGGGCTGGCCTGGAACACGCCCTGGTTCCTGGTGCTCAACTACCTGGCCCTGGCCGGTGCCTGGGGCTGGATCGCCTGGCGCCACCGGGCGAACGGCGCAGCGCGCTGACGCCACCCCGGCTGGTAGGTGGCCCGACTCACTACACTACCCCGGCATGTCCTTCCTGCGTTTGTCCCTGTCGCTGTCCCTGTTCGTGGTCATGGTGTGGGGCGCCGGTGCCGCTGGAGCGGCGTCCGCCAGTGTCTTCCTCGAAGAGCTGACCAGTCCCGAGGTCGCCGCCGCCATCCGTGACGGCAGCACCACCATCATCCTGCCGGTGGGCGGAACCGAGCAGAACGGTCCGCACATGACACTGGGCAAGCACAATGTGCGTGCCCGGCTGCTGTCCGGGCGTATCGCCCGATTGCTGGGCCAAACGCTGGTGGCGCCGGTGCTGGCGTACGTACCCGAGGGTGACATCTCGCCGCCGACCGAACACATGCGGTTCGCCGGCACGATTTCCGTGCCGCAGGCGGCTTTCAGGAGCATCCTCGACGCTGCGGCACGCGGATTCAGGCAACACGGCTTTCGCGATATCGTGATCCTGGGCGACAGCGGCAATTACCAGCCGGCGCTGAAGGCCGTGGCGGCGCGGCTCAACCGCGACTGGGCCGCAACCGGCGTGCGGGCCCATTACCTGGGTGTGTACTACGCTGCCGCCCAGACCACCTACATCGACGCGCTGAAGGCGCAGGGCATGACTGACGCCCAGATCGGCACCCATGCCGGCACCGCCGACACGGCGCTGTCGATGGCCCTGGATCCGGCGCTGGTAAAGCCCGGCCTGCTGCCCGAGGCGGCGCGCGCCGGCCGGGCCGGCGGGGCCTATGGCGACCCCCGCCCCGCCAGCCCGGCGCTCGGCCAGCTGGGTGTCGACGCGGTGGTGCAACAGTCGGTCGCGGCGATTCGGCAGGCCGTGTCAGCGGCGCGCTAGACTGGCGCGTTGATTCTCTTTCCCCACACTAATCCAACTACCGTATGTATTTCAACAAGGTGAGCGCCGCAGCCGTCGCAGCACTGGTGGTCGGTTTGTCCGTCGCCTGGCTGGCCACAGCCCAGACATCGTCCCCCCCCTCCACCCCCAAGGTCGACGAAGCGCCGGTCGCCACCGTGCCGGGGATGCCCCCGGTCGCGGACCGCAACAACCTGTACCGGGATACTGCCGCAGGCCGTTTCAGCCCGGCGGTTGCTGGCGCCCTGGAGCGGGTGTATGTGCCCAACCGCGCGGCCAACACCGTGTCGGTCATCGATCCCGCCACGCTCAAGGTCATCGACACCTTCAAGGTGGGTGTGCATCCGCAGCACGTGGTGCCTTCCTGGGACCTGAAGACACTGTGGGTCGCCAACAATGCCGAAGGCCGCAAGGACGGCAGCCTGACCCCGGTCGACCCCAAGACCGGCAAGCCCGGCAAGATGGTCATGGTGGACGACCCCTACAACATGTACTGGTCGCCGGACGGCCAGTACGCGATCGTGGTGGCCGAAGCGTTCAAGCGGCTCGACTTCCGGGACGCGGCCACGATGGCGTTGAAGTTCTCGTTGCCGGTACCGGCCTGTGGTGGCATCAACCATGCCGACTTCTCCATCGATGGCAGGTATGCCCTGTTCACCTGTGAGTTCGCCGGCTCGGTGTCCAAGATCGACCTGGTCAACCGCAAGGTGCTGGGCATGCTCAAGCTGAGCCAGTATTTCGACCGCCCCGATGCACTGGCCCTGATCGCCAAGCCCGGCAAGAAACCCGCCAAGATCCCTGACCCGGGACAACCCGGCAACGAGCTCTGCACCATCCCGGGCATGCCCCAGGATGTGCGGGTATCGCCCGACGGCAAGACCTTCTTCATCGCCGACATGATGGCCGATGGCGTGCACGTGGTCGACGGCGAGTCCTTCAAGCAGACCGGTTTCATCGCCACCGGCGTCGGTGCGCATGGTCTGTACCCCAGCCGTGATGGCAAGAGCCTGTATGTGTCCAACCGCGGCGGCAACAAGATCCGCGGCGACAAGCTGGGCAAGGGCAGCGTGTCGGTGATCGATTTCGCGACCCGTACGGTCGGCAAGACCTGGCCGATTCCCGGTGGTGGCAGCCCGGACATGGGCAATGTAAGTGCCGATGGCAAGTTCATCTGGCTCTCCGGACGTTACGACGACGTGGTCTACCGGATCGAGACCACCAGCGGCGCGGTCGACCAGATCAAGGTGGGCCGGGAACCACACGGCCTGACAGTCTGGCCGCAGCCTGGCCGGTATTCACTCGGGCACACCGGCAACCTGCGCTGACCACCTCTGCTGTGCAGCCCGGGCCGCTCAGGCCGCTCACTGTGCACAGGCCCGTCGCAGCGTGCGCCGTGTTTCGACGGCCTTGATCATGGCGGGCAACTCGTCCACGAAGTCGCCCTTGCTGATGAAACCGATGGCACCTACCTGGCTGGCCGCATCGCGGTAGGCCTGCCCGTTGTGCATCGACAGAAAAACCACCAGTGGCGGATCCGGCCACAGGTGCATGCGGCGCGCCGCTTCCAGTCCGTTCATCTCCGGCATGCCGATGTCGAGCAGCAGCAGGTCGGGCCGCAGGTCCTCGGCCAATGCCATTGCAGCGCGACCGTTGTCCGCCACGCCCACCACCTCGGTGCCGGGCAGTGTGGACAGGAACTGCTGCACCGCCAGGGCGAATGTCGGGTTGTCGTCGGCCAGCAGGATGCGCAGGCGCACCGGTGTATTTTCGGCGGTCATGCAGACTCTACTTCGAGACCTTCGTCCCATAACTTTTTCGGATCGACTTCGAACCCCAGCCCGGCCATCGGAAACATGCGCGTGATGGCGTACGCCGGTTCGCTGGTGAGTCGCTTGCGGGGGTTTTGCAGGATCTCGTTGCGGCTGGTCTTGACACAGCGGACCACCGGGTGGTTGGCGCTTTGGGTCCGCTTGACGACAACCGCGGTGTCACCGTTGGCCAGGCCGACCAGGCTACCCGGCGGGTAGATGCCGATCGCCTTGACCAGCAGGGCGGCCAGGCCGGCATCGACGCTTTTGTCCTTGTCCATGAACAGCTGCCGCAACACGGTGTTGGGCAGTGCGGCCGCACGGTAGGCCCGTCCGGTGGCCATCGCCCCGTACCGGTCGGCGAGCGAAAGCACCTGCGCAGCACGGCAAATGTCGGTACCTTGCAGCGCTGCAGGATACCCTTTGCCGTCGATCGTCTCATGGTGCTGGCCCACGATGGCCAGCCACCTGGCATCACTCACGTCCAGCGCCTGCAGCCGCTGCACGCCCGCTGCGGGATGGCAGCGGACCTGTTCCCGCTGCTGGGGGCTTGGCGCAGCGGCCTGCAGGTACAACTCGTCCTGCAGCTCCAGCATCGCGATGTTCATGGACAGTGCGGCACAGATGGCAGTGCGCCGCTGCGCGTCGTCCTCGCCGGACTCCCGCAGCAGGAGTTCGGCCAGGATCGCGCCGTGCACCATCCGCCGCGTGCTGTAGCGCCCCGCGTGGCACATCTGGATCGATGCGATGGCCGCGTCGCTGTCGAGCGAAACGCCGTGTTGCAGCTGTTCGGCCAGTGCCTGCAGGCGGGCCGGGAAGTCTGCCGGCGCGTCCTCCAGCAGCAGCAACTCGAGCC
>JANOUM010000185.1:0-1669 GCA_031416855.1 Rhodoferax sp.
GTGGTGGACATCATGGGAACTCCTGGTGTTGAGCGCGGAACAGCGCGTTGCCGTTGCAGTCGACCATGCCGTCTGCAGCGGTGAACGCATCCCTGTCGCTGAAGTCGCGCGCGGCTGCAAATTCGCGTCGCCGGGTGTGCATCCACACCAGGAGGTTGCACGACTGCGCTGCCGCCCAGGCATCTGCGCTCTGTTCCAGCCAACCCAAGGGCCAGTCTGGCGTGCCGCTCAAAGGCCGATCGGTCACCGCGCCGCTCGGCCAGCAGCGCCCGGCAGATCAGCAGTCGAGCCTGTCTCGCGTCGTCAGGATGGCGCTCCAGCAGCGCCGCCATGTCCGCCTGAACGGCGTTCTGTGCGGATCGGTCGCCTGCGGTGTCGCCGATCTGCTCGATCTGGTGAAGCAGCACGAAGCGGCGTGCTGGATCGGTTTCATTCAGCAAGATGACGGCACGGCACAGCCAGAACACGGCGGTGGCGTTCGAGAAGCGCCGCTGTGCTTCTTTGCCCGCCTGCTCGAAGCAGTCGATGGCCAGCGCGGTTTCGCCGGCCCGCTCGGCGTGCCCGCGGGAAGGCAAGGTGCGTGGTGGCTGCGGCGACGGTGTGGTGGGTGGCGGACAAGGTGCAATCTCCTCGTCGATCGGCATTCGCCAACCGATGCACCCATGCTCGCCGCGCCAACACCGCGCCGTGTGTCGCGGTTCAATCGTGAACCGGGCCGCGCAAGGTGCGTTGAGGCCACCGGCGCGCCCGTGCGACGCTGCTCAGAACGTCGGCGCCGGTTCCTCCAGTACCGTTTCGTGGCCGGCGAACACCTGGCTTGCGTCTGGCACCGTGGTGCCGCCGTGTGGCACGCGGCTGGCCTGCGCGGACGGGATGGCCTGCGTGTGCAGCGTCGTGCGGGTGTCGACCGCGCCGGCTTGTGGCATCGCCTGCAACGCGCTGACGAGGAACCACAGTGCAGCCAGAATTACCAGGCCCGCCGCGACGGCGATGGGCCCGGCCAGCGGGAAGGCACCACGGGTGGCTGCCGAAGCTTGGGTCTGTGTCAGGGTGGTCATGATGGGCTCTCCTCTTCGATCGGCGACGGCCGACCGGTACCCGCAGGGTCGCACCCCAGAGCCCGACTGGCGCGCCCGGGTTCAATAGTGAACAAACGCCAAGCCCCTCGTTACAGTCCTGCCATGGCACGCGCGCCAAGCGCGGCGATGAATGGGGGAGCGAGGGTGGAACAGCAAGACGAGATCCTGGCCGAACTGGCGAAACTGGGCGAGACGCGCACTTGGGAGCCGGGCACGGCTGTCGTCACCGAAGGCGAGGTGGCGGACTGCATGTACATCGTCCATGCGGGCGAGTTGCGTGCCGTGGTCGCAGGCGTTGGTGGGCGCATGGTGGAACTGAACACGCTGGGCGCGGGCGAGACATTCGGTGAGCTGATGCTGAGCGGCGAACGGCGCGCCGCCACCGTGGAGGTGACCGTCCGGGCGCGGCTGACGCGCGTGACGCGGGCCGAGGTCGAGCGTGTGCTGGCGTTGCGGCCGGACCTCGCCTTCCACATGATCCAGCGGCTGGTGCAGCGCGTTCGCACACTCACGACCACCGTCAGCCGCATGGCGTCGGTTGATGTCTATGGGCGGCTGGTCGGCCTGTTCGACGCGCTGGCAGTCGTTGA
>JANOUM010000186.1:0-2583 GCA_031416855.1 Rhodoferax sp.
GCGGCAGTGTGGTCGAGATGTCGCAGACCCAGGCCCAGGCGCAGAACCTGCCACCCAACCAGAACAACCCGCATGCCGTGCCCGGCTTGCTGGCCAAGGAAGACCTGACCTACACGCCGAGCAAGATCAAAAAGAACGAGAAGCTCTGAGCACGTGGGGGTGGTCGCCTACGATGGCACCATGCACACCGCTGACGCCACCACCTGCCTGGCCCATGCACTGGACCGGTATGAACGGGTGGAAACCATCGGTTTTTATTACACGCACCGCCATCGGGTGGAACTCGACGTGCGGCCAACTGTCCTGGCGGCGTTGCGCGCGCGTGGCTACACGCGTTTCATCATGTCACCTTGAGTTCGTAACGTGCCGGCGCGCCGGCGGCCAGTGGCTGCAGTTCCCACTGCCGGTGGTGAAATGCGGCGACCGACGGCCGGTGCGCGATCGACACCAGGCCCCCGCCGTTCTGGTCCACCATGGCCAGCAGACGCTGGTAGAGCGTCTTTTCCGCCTCGGCATCCAGGGCGCTGGTGGCTTCGTCGGCGAACACCCAGGCCGGCCTTTTCAGCAGGACGCGGGCAATTGCCAGGCGTTGCTGCTCGCCGCCGGACAGCTTCTGACTCCAGGCGTCCGTGCGGTCGAGTTCGCAGACGAGTTCGGGCAACAGGGCATCCTGCAGCACCTGGCGCATCGCGTCGTCGGCATAGCGGGTGGCCGGCTCCGGATACGCCAGCGCCTCGCGCAGCGTCCCGTTGGGGAAATACGGGTGCTGCGGAATGAACATGGCGTCCGGGTTGCGGGCGATGCCTCCGCTGGAGAACGGCCAGATGCCGGCCAGCGTCCGGAACAGCGTCGACTTGCCACTTCCCGAGGGACCCCGCAGCACGATGTGGTCGCCGGCACGCGCCTGCAGCCCGGTGTTGGCCAGCAACACGGTCCCGTTGGGCAGCTTCACGGTCAGTTGTGCCGCATCCAGCGCCGCCGCGTCGGTAGTGACCAGTGCCGGGTTGTCCAGCGCCGCCGTCGTCATGGCGTCGTCAAAACTGGTCAGCCGGTCGGTGGTGGCGCGCCACGCGGCCAGGCTGCTGTAGCTGTCGACGAACCAGCTCAGCGAGTCCTGGACCCGGCCGAAAGCCGAATTGATCTGCATCAGTTCACCCAGTTGGATGGCGCCGCTGAAATACCGCGGCGCGGCCACGATCATGGGAAAGATGACGGCGGCCTGGCCGAAGAAACTGGTGAACCAGATCAGGTTCTTCTGTGCCTTGATCAAGGCCAGGTAGTTGCTCAGCACCGACACGAAGCGGGTGTCGAGGTGTTGCTTTTCGACCTGCTGGCCGTGGTCCAGCGCGATCGCCTCGCTGTATTCGCGCACCCGCACCATGTGATGCCGGAAATCGGCTTCGCGGCGCTGCTGCTCGAAATTGAGCTGGATCTGCGGGCGGCCGATGTAGTGCGTGAGCACACTGCCGGCGAGGCAATACAACACCGCCATCCAGACCATGAAGCCGGGAATGCTGTAGCTGTTGGCGCCTATCGGGACCGAGAAGGCGCCGGACAGGCCCCAGAGAATGCCCACGAAACTGACCAGCGTGACCGTGGCATTGAGCAGGCCCATGCTCAGGCCGACGGTCTGGGCCGTGAAGGCGTTGACGTCTTCGGAAATCCGCTGGTCGGGGTTGTCCGGGCTGGCGTCCGTGCGGCCGGAGTAACGTGCCAATTCCATCTGGTAGGCCACATTGGCACCCAGCCAGCGTTGGAGGTAGTGCGCCGTCATCCATTTGCGCCACTGCATCTCCAGCAACTGCGTCAGGTAGAACTTGTACACCGCGATGACGATGGCAATGAAGGCCAGGTACGAGAAGCGGCTGATCTGGGTCCAGAACACGGCCTGATCCTTGTTCTGCAAGGCGTCGTAGAAGAGCCGGTACCAGTCGTTGAACAGCACCGCCATGTAGACCGAACCCAGGTTCAGGGCCACGATCGCCGCCAGCATGCCGCGCGCCCTCCATCTTTCTTCCGAGCGGAAATACGGCGCGGCCAGTTGCGCCACCCTCCGGACAAAGACCCGGAAGTTTTTGAGCTTGTCGGCAATACGCATGTTGGATGCCCCGCAAATGAAGGAGATTGGTTGGGAGACGCAGCTCAGGGCCGCGGATTGGAGATGCCGCTGACCACGTGCCCGGAGGGTACATGGCGGGCCGCTGACTCGATGTGGCCAGTCTGGTCGTCAAAGAAGAAGTCGGGCTCGAATTCGCGCAGGAACTCGCCCTTGGCCAGGCCCCCCAGGAACATGGCCTCGTCGACTTCGATGTTCCAGTTCATCAAGGTGCGGATGGCGCGTTCGTGCGCCGGCGCGCTGCGGGCGGTGACCAGCGCGGTGCGGATACGCATCGTGGCCGTGCCCTCCTGCTGCAGCCGCTGCAGCGCGGCCAGCAGCGGCTTGAACGGGCCGGCCAGCAGTGGCTGCGAGGCCTTTTCGGTTTCGTGCCGCTGGAACGCCGACAGCCCGTCGCGCTGGTACACCCGCTCGGCCTCGTCGCTGAACAGCACCGCATCGCCGTCGAAGGCGATCCGCACTTCGTG
>JANOUM010000187.1:0-1886 GCA_031416855.1 Rhodoferax sp.
CACCGGCGACCCGGTGCCGGATGGCGAGGTGGGTGAACTGGTGGTGACCAGCCTGAACCCGGTGTATCCGCTGATTCGTTTCGGCACCGGCGACCTGAGTGCCATCCTGGCAGGCCAGTGCCCGACCGGGCGCACCAACACTCGCATCAAGGGCTGGATGGGGCGCGCCGACCAGACCACCAAGATCCGCGGCATGTTCGTGCACCCGGGCCAGGTCGACGCGATCGCCAAGCGCTTCCCCGAGGTGGTGCGTGCCCGCCTGGTGGTCACCGGCGAGATGGCCAACGACACCATGACGCTGCGGGTCGAGACCGCCTGCAGCGGCCCGGATGCGCTGGTCGCGAAGATCGGCGAGGCGATCCGTGATGTGACCAAGCTGCGCGGTGCGGTGGAACTGGTATTGCCAGGCAGCCTGCCCAATGACGGGAAGGTGATCGAGGACGCGCGCAGCTACAGATAACCCCGACTCTTGTCAGGTCAAGCGGGGCGTCGTTGAGGCGTAATGCTTACGTAGTTTCCACGATCGACGCGAGGCTGCCGATCCATAAACTACGATGGATATTTCCAAGGGAGTATTGATATGAAACGTGTGCTGATCGCCGTGGCTGCGGCCACTGTTCTGTTTGCCCAGGCCCAGGGGTTCCCCGGCTCCAAACCGATCTCCATCGTGGTGCCGTTCGCCGCCGGTGGCCCGACCGACCTGGTAGCGCGCCAGTTGAGTGAGAGCATGCGCAAGACCATGGGGCAGGGCGCCAATTTCGTGGTGGAGAACACCGCCGGAGCCGGCGGCACGATCGGTGCCACCAAGGTTGCGCGCGCCGCGCCGGACGGCTACACCCTGCTGCTGTTTCACATCGGTATGGCCGCCACGCCGGCCCTGTACCGCAAGATCGGCTACAAGCCCCTCGAGGACTTCGAGTTTCTGGGTATGGTCAACGAGGTTCCGATGACGCTCATCGGCAAGCCGCAGATGCCTGCCAACACCTACCGGGATTTCGAGAACTACATCCGCGCCAATGCCGGCAAGCTGAACATTGCCCATGCCGGGCTGGGCTCAGCCTCGCACCTGTGCAGCCTGATGTGGCAGTCGGCCGTCAACGCCAAGGAGGCCATGACCACCATCCCGTATGGCGGCACGGCCCCGGCCATGAATGCGTTGCTGGGCGGTCAGGTGGACCTGATGTGTGATCAGAGCACCAACACCACGCAGCAGATCCAGGCGGGCCGGGTCAAGGCATTTGCGGTGACGACGGCCAAGCCGCTTTCGGGCCATCCGTTGCTGAAGGACTACCCCACTCTGCAGGAGATGGGCCTCAAGGGTTTTGACCTGACGGTCTGGCACGGCTTGTATGCCCCCAAGGGCACGCCGCCGGCGGTGCTCAAGCAACTCAATGACGCACTCAAACTGGCCCTGAAGGACCCTGAATTCATCAAGAAGCAGGAGGCCCTGGGCGCTGTGGTCGTGACCGACAGGCGTGTCGAGCCGGCCGCGCACAAGGCGTTTGTGGCCGCCGAGATTGCCAAGCTGAAACCGGTCATCGAAGCCGCCAAGCAGTTCGCCGACTGACATCTGCGGTGTCTAATCGGTGGTTCACGCCAGGCGTCGCGGCCCGGCGGTCATGCAACGATTCAGGAAACATCATGAAAGAGATTCTGATGCAAGCACGGCGGCTGGCGCTCGTCGCGCTGGCCAGCCTGGCGATGGGTGTGGCAGCGACGCCCGCGTTCGGCCAGTCGGCCTGGCCCACCAAACCGGTGCGCATCGTCGTTCCGTTTGCGCCGGGTGGCACCACCGACATCCTGGCCCGTGCCGTGGCGCCCGAATTGTCCCGGGCGTTTGGCCAGAGCTTCGTGGTCGAGAACCGGGCCGGCGCCGGTGGCAACCT
>JANOUM010000188.1:0-8417 GCA_031416855.1 Rhodoferax sp.
TGGGTTCGATGCTTGGCATTCTTCCGGGCGGTGGTGCCGTCATGGCCGCCTTTGCGGCCTACACGATCGAGAAGAAAACCAAACTCCATCCGGGCGAAGTGCCGTTCGGCAAAGGCAACATCCGGGGTGTCGCGGCACCCGAGGCGGCCAACAATGCGGCGGCCCAGACTTCCTTCATTCCGTTACTCACGCTGGGCATTCCGCCCAACGCGGTGATGGCCCTGATGGTGGGCGCCATGACCATCCACAACATCCAGCCCGGCCCCCAGGTGATGACCAGCAACCCCGAGTTGTTCTGGGGCCTGATCGCCTCCATGTGGATCGGCAACGCGATGCTGATCATCCTGAACCTGCCCTTGATCGGCATCTGGATCAAGCTGCTGACCGTGCCCTACCGCTGGTTGTTCCCGGCCATCGTGCTGTTTTGTGCGATCGGCGTGTATTCGACCAACAACAACACCTTCGATATCTGGTTGGTGGCGATATTCGGTGTGATCGGTTATACGTTCATCAAGCTGGGTGCAGAGCCGGCCCCGTTGCTGCTCGGTTTCATCCTGGGACCGATGATGGAGGAAAATCTTCGCCGGGCGCTGCTGCTGACGCGCGGCGACTGGAGTGTCTTTGTGACGCGCGGGCTGTCGGCCAGCCTGCTGGCCGTGGCCGCCCTGCTGCTGGTGATCGTCCTCTTGCCGTCGGTCAAGAAAAAGCGCGAAGAGACCTTCGTCGAAGACTGACAGGACGGCGGCCTTGCAATAACGGCACCTTCGGGTGCCGTTATTGCTGGAGCGCCCAGCATGGGCGCACTCCTGGACGACTGGCCCCGGGCTGTGTCACTATCGCTTCGTGACGCCCCGTTGCCACTTTTTTAGACGTGATCGGGACCTGCAGGCGATCCGGCCTGCCCCTGTGCGGGGCCTGGCGCCATCAGTGATGTCTTCGGCGCCCAGCCCGCGGATGCCCACCGTCGCCGTCCCGGTCATCCCGAAGCTCGGTGTCGCGCTTGACCGTGACCGTATCGGTTTGATCATCACCCTTGTCGAGGCGATGGGTGTAGCGGCGAGTCGCTGCGGGTCGCCGGGCAAGCCGCCCGCCCGCTTGCTCCTGACCCGGCGTCCGGTTGGTGGCGCCGCGCCTTGCGCCTCAGGGTTGCTCGTCCAGCACCGCCTGGCGCAGCCGGTTGGGGGCCAGTGCACCGGCCGAGTCGAGGATGGGGTAAGCAATCGAGCAGATGTGGGAGTTGATGCGCTTGAGATCGCTGATCAGGTCCAGGTGCAGGGAACTGGTTTCGATGCTCTGCACGGTGTTGACCGCCAGGCGGCCCAGGTGAGTGGACGCGTATTCGCGCTCCAGATTGCGGAAGCGTGTTTTTTCTTCCAGCAGCTTCTGCGCATCACGTACATTGCCGTGCAGGAACACACTCATGCACAGGCGCAGGTTGCCCACCAGGCGCGAGTGCAGGTCACTGATCTCGGCGACGCCAGCCTCGGAAAACTCACGCCCCGGGTTGATCTTCTTGTCCTCGATGTCGATCAGGATGCGCTCGACGATATCGCCGATCTGCTCCATGTTGATGGTGAAGCTGATGATGTCGGTCCAGCGCCGGCCTTCGTTCTCGCTCAAGGCTTCGCGCGAGATCTTGGTCAGGTAGTACTTGATGTCGGAGTACAACTCGTCGACCGTGTCATCCATCTTGCGCAGGTCTTCGGACAGCTTGCGGTCGTTGTTCTTGATGACGCGAAACATGCCGGTCAACATGGATTCGACCACGTCGGCCTGGTGCATCGCCTCGCGCACAGCACAGGAGATCGCCAGCGAAGGCGTGGCAAGTGCCGTCGGATCGAGGTGGCGCTGCCGGCCGGCCACCGTGGTGTGTTCCGGTTTGGGCAGCAGCCGGTTGACCCAGCCGGCCACCACCTGCGTGAAACCGATGAAGATGCAGGCCACGATGATGTTGAAGCTCAGGTGGTACAGCACCACCAGAGTAGCCACTTCGGGCACCCAGGGGCGGACCGTCTGCAGCCACAGACCGACGAAAGGCGCCGCTATCGCCACACCGATCACCTTGAACACCAGGTTGCCCAGTGGCACCTGGCGCGTCTCGATGTTGGCGTTGAGCGTGGTGAGCACCGCAAGCAGCCCGCTGCCCAGGTTGGCGCCCAGCACCAGGCCGAGCGCGACGTCGATCGGGATGACACCGCTGTGGGCGAGGGTGGCCGTCAGCAGCACGATCGCCAGGCTGGAGTAGGACAATACTGCCAGCACCGCGCCTACGGTAATTTCGAGCAGCAGGTCGCTGCTCAGGGATGCAAGCAGAACCTGGATGGTGGGCGCCTTGGTCAGCACCTCGGCCGATACCTTGACCAGGCTCAATGCGAGCAGCATCAGGCCCAGGCCGATCATGACGCGGCCGACGCGCCCCACGGTGGTCGATTGGCTCGTGATGAACAACACCACACCGACCAGGATGAACAGCGGGGACAACCAGGACAGGTCGCGCGAGAAGACCACCGCCATCAGGCTCGTCCCCATGTCGGCGCCCAGCATAACCGCCAGCGCCGACGGCAGCGTCATCAGGCCCTTGCCCACGAACGAGGCCACGATCAACGCAGTGGCCGTGCTGGATTGCACGATTGCGGTCACGCCCAGACCCGACAGCACGGCATTGAACCGGTTGCTGACACTCTTGGCCAGCACGTTGCGCAGGCTGACACCATATACACGCAGGATGCCGGTGCGCACCAGATGGGTGCCCCATACCAAGAGGGCGATGGCGGCGAGCAGGTTCAGCAGGTGGGTCAAGTGGGTCCGTTCCTTTGCTTATCGGGCGCGCCGTACCCGCAATAGTTCGTCCAGGATCAGGGTTGCAGCACCGATCGTAATCGCGCTGTCAGCGACATTGAAAGAGGGAAAGTACCACCCGGCGTAGTGAAACTGCAGAAAATCGACCACATGGCCGTACGCGATGCGGTCGACGAGGTTGCCGACGGCCCCGCCCAGGATGCAGGCCAAGGCGAAAGCGAACAGCCGCTGGCCGGCATGCGAGCGCAGCATCCACAGGATGAACAGCACCGCCACCACGCCAATGGCGGTGAACAGCCAGCGTTGCCAGCCGGAGGCGCCGGCAAGAAACGAGAACGCCGCACCCTCGTTATGGACGCGCACCAGGTTGAAGAAACTGGTGACGGTGGTGCTGTCTCCGAGCCTGTAATAACCGACCACCATCACCTTGGTGAACTGGTCCAGGATCAGGATCACCAGCGCCAGGCCGAGCCAGGTCACCATGCTGGCAGCGGATGCGCCAGGCGGCGGGCGGTGAGGCTTGCTGGCCATCACGCGAAGCTGCGCTGTTCGCCGGCGCCAAACAGGTTGCTGGTGCAACGGGTGCACAGGGTCGGATGGGCAGTGTCGTGGCCGACATCTTCACGGTAATGCCAGCAGCGCTCGCATTTGGTGGCCGACGAGGGCGTGACCTGAACCGACAGGGCAGTCTGCCGGGCGATCGACACGGCGGACGTGATGAACACGAATTTCAGGTCCTCGCCCAGCGCGTCCAACACGGAGAAGTCCGCGTCCTGCAGACCCAGCGACAGGGTGGCTTGCAGGGAGGAACCCACCCGGCCTTGCGCGCGCACGGTCTCGATGTCCTTGTTGACGATGTCGCGTAACGCGCGGATACGGCCCCACTTGGCGAGCAGCGCATCATCGGGTGGATCGAGCCGGGCGAAGGACTCCAGAAAGATGGACTCCGACCGGCCGACGATTTTCCAGGC
The DNA here is from genome assembly GCA_031416855.1 of Rhodoferax sp. Lineage (GTDB taxonomy): Bacteria > Pseudomonadota > Gammaproteobacteria > Burkholderiales > Burkholderiaceae_C > CAISIP01. The sequence goes on from JANOUM010000188.1 coordinate 3,771, forward strand.
TTCCTCGGCGGTGAAACTCAGGAACGGAGCCATCCAGCGCAACATCGCCTGGGTGATCTGCCACAACGCGCTCTGCGCACTGCGCCGCGCGAGCGACTTGGGCGCCGAGGTGTACAGGCGATCTTTCAAGATGTCGAGGTAGAACGCGCCGAGGTCTTCGCTGCAGTAGATCTGCAGCTTGGCGACCACCGGGTGGAACTCGTATATCTTGTAGTGGGCCAGGATGTCTGCCTGCAGTGCCGATGCACGCGACAGCGCATACCGGTCGATCTCCAGCATCTGCATCAGTGGCACATCGTCCGTGGCAGGGTCGAAATCACTGGTGTTGGCCAGCAGGAACTTGAGCGTGTTGCGCACCCGGCGGTAGGTGTCCACCACCCGCGCCAGAATCTTGTCGTCGCCGGCGATGTCGCCGGAGTAGTCGCTGGCGGCCACCCACAAGCGGATGATCTCGGCCCCGAGCTTGCGCGAAGTTTCCTGTGGGTCCACGCCGTTGCCCTGGCTCTTGCTCATCTTGTGGCCCTGGGCGTCGACGGTGAAGCCGTGCGTCAGCAGGCCCTTGTAGGGCGCCCGTCCGTACATCGCACAGGCGGTCAGCAGTGACGAATGGAACCAGCCGCGGTGCTGGTCATGGCCTTCCAGGTACAGGTCGGCCTCGGGCCCGGCGTCGTGCCCGCTGCCGGGATGCGAGCCCTTGAGTACCGTGGTGTGGGTCGTGCCGGAATCGAACCACACCTCCAGGATATCGTTGCTCTTGGCGTACAGCGCAGCATCGTCCGCGCCGATGATCGACTCCGGTGTCGCCTTGCTCCAGGCCTCGATGCCGCCGGCCTCGACCATGTTTGCCGCGGTGTCGAGGATCTCCATCGTGCGCGGGTGTAACTCCCCGGAATCCCGGTGGATGAAGAAGGGCAGCGGCACGCCCCAGCTCCGCTGGCGGCTGATGCACCAGTCCGGCCGACCGGCGATCATGTCGCGCAGCCGTGCGCGGCCGTTCTCCGGGTAGAACGCGGTCTGCTCGATCGCTTCCAGCGCCAGTTGACGCAACGTCTTGGGCGACTTGTCCTTGGTGAACACGCCTTCGCCTGCGTCCATGCGGATGAACCACTGGGCCGCGGCGCGGTAGATCACTGGCGTCTTGTGCCGCCAGCAGTGCGGGTAGCTGTGCTGCAGGTCCGATGTAGCGAACAGGCGGCCGGCGTCGCGCAGGGTGTTGATGATTTCCGGGCAGGCCTTCCAGATGTTCAGGCCACCGAACAGCGGCAGCTCAGTGGTGTAACGCCCGTTGCCCTGTACCGGGTTCAGGATGTCCTGGACGGCCATGCCGTGGACGACGCAGCTGTTGAAGTCCTCCACGCCGTAGGCGGGGGAGGAGTGCACCAGGCCGGTACCGTCATCGGCGGTGGCGTAATCCGCCAGGTAGACCGGCGAGCGCCGGTCGTAGCCGGCATCCACGTGCGCCAGCGGATGGTGGAAGTCGATGCCGCCCAGGGCCTTGCCCAGGGTGCGTGCAAGCACCGGACCGGCGAGCTGGTAGCGTGTCAGGCACGTTTCAACCAGGCTGTCGGCCAGCACCAGCAGGCCGCGCGGCGTGTCGACCAGGGCGTAGGTCAGTTCGGGGTTCAGGTTCAGCGCCTGGTTGGCCGGGATGGTCCAGGCGGTGGTGGTCCAGATCACGGCATAGGCCGGCTTGTCCAGCGCGGCCAGCCCGAAGGCCGACGCGAGCCGCTGCGGCTCGGCGCACAAAAAGCCGACGTCGAGCGTCTGGGACTTCTTGTCGGCGTATTCGATCTCGAACTCGGCCAGCGAGGACCCGCAGTCGAAACACCAGTACACCGGCTTGAGCCCGCGGTACACGAATCCGCGTTCGACCACGCGCTTGAAGGCGCGGATCTCGTCGGCTTCGTTCTTGAAATCCATGGTGCGGTAGGGGCGCTCCCAGCCACCGAGCACACCGAGGCGCTTGAAGTCGGCCATCTGGATGGCGATCTGCTCGGTGGCAAAGGCGCGGCTCCTGGCTTGCATGTCGTCGCGCGCCAGGTTGCGGCCGTGCTTTTTTTCGATCGCGTTCTCGATCGGCAACCCGTGGCAGTCCCAGCCGGGGATGTACTGCGCGTCGAAGCCTTCGAGTTGGCGCTCCTTGACGATCATGTCCTTGAGGATCTTGTTGACCGCGTGGCCCATGTGGATCTGGCCGTTGGCATAAGGTGGCCCGTCGTGCAGGATGAACTTGGGTGCTCCGGCGCGGGCCATGCGCAGCTTCTTGTAGATGCCGTGCTCGTCCCATTCCCTGGCCCAGGCGGGTTCGCGCTTGGGCAGGTCGCCCCGCATCGGGAATGGCGTTTCGGGCAAATTCAAGGTGCTGCGGTAATCGGTCTTGTCGGTCATGGCGGTATGGCGCTGGCTGGACTGGTGCCAGGGTTGAGGGATACAGGAGGAATCCAGGAGGGTCCGGAGCAGCGGACCGGCGATGACGCGCCGCCTAAATTCGGTCGCGAGTGGTCTGCCGGTGGGTGTCGGCGTGCATGGACGCCAGCCAGGCACGTGCGTCGTCGCAATCCTTGGCAACACCGCGTTGCAGGGCATCGAGGCCGTCGTATTTAAGCTCGCTGTGCAGTTTGTGTAGTAGTTCCACCCGGATGATCTTACCGTAGGCATCTTCGGCCCCCAATGCGCCTGGCCACTCCAGGCAATGGGTTTCCAGCAGCACACGGCCACCATTCACATCCCCCGGGTCGAGTGAAGGTCGGATTCCGAGGTTGGCGACTCCGGGCAAGGGCGTTTCCTGCAGCCCGTGGACCGACACCACGAAGATCCCGCTGGCGGCGGGATTCCAGTGCGCAAACCGCAGGTTCAGGGTCCTGAAACCCAGTTCGCGGCCAAGTTTGCGCCCGTGCACCACATGGCCCGATATGCGGTAGGGACGACCCAGCAAACGGGCGACGTCGTGCATGCGGCCGGCTGCCAGCGCCTCGCGCACGGCCGAACTCGAAACCCGCAGCCCATGGACCTCATAACTGTTCATCCGCGCCACGTCGAAACCCTGGCTGCTGCCGGCGGCATCGAGCATGGCGTAGTCGCCGCTGCGCCGGGCGCCGAACCGGAAGTCGTCGCCAACCAGCACATACCGGGCCCGCAGGCCACTGACGAGAACGGTGTCGATGAAATCCTGTGCTGCCTGGCCGGCCAACCGGGCATCGAAGGGCAGCACGACCGCCTGGTCGACCCCGCAGTGGGCCAGGTCGGTAAGCTTGTCGCGCAATGTGCCGACACGTGCCGGCGCCGTGTGCCGCGACCCGGCCCTGGCGGCAAAGAAGTCGCGCGGGTGGGGCTCGAACGTGAGCACGCAACTGGGCACGCCGCGCTGGGCAGCTTCGCCACGCAACAGCGCCAGCATGGCCTGGTGCCCCCGGTGCACGCCATCGAAGTTGCCGATCGTGAGCGCGCAGGCCGAAGCCATGCCGGCATGGTGGAGACCGCGAAAGACCTTCATGCGGATGTTATATTTTTGATAGCAGATGACCCCCGGTCAACGCTCGTTGCAAACCAACTGTATTGAAAAACAGGTATATTGTGGCGCATCAGTATGGGGTCGCCCGTGCATCCGGCCCAGACAGACTGTAGCGTTGCGTGTTCACGGTTCGTCGCATTGTTTCGGGAGGCGTGTCTTGAAGGTCTTGAAGCTGTCAGCCCAGGGGTTGCCGCAATCGTGGATTTCGCTCGAGCAGGCGGTCATCCACTATGCAGCGGGTGAGGTGCGCTGGGAGGCCGGCGGCGAAGTCGCCGTGTTTCGTGGCGGACATAACGCCATCACCGGCGAGCAGTCGATCATCGTGGTCAACAGCATCATCGGGACCAAGGGGGTGCCCAATATCAGCCCCTTCAGTCTCAAGCCAGGCCTGACCAACAGCAAGTTGTTCGCGCGCGACCGCAATGTGTGTGCCTATTGCGGCCAGCAGTTCCACGAAGAAACGCTGACCCGTGAGCACATCATTCCGTTCGCACAAAACGGCGTCGACAGTTGGATGAACGTGGTCACTGCCTGCCGACCCTGCAACCACCGCAAGAGCAGCCGCACGCCGGAACAGGCGCACATGCCCTTGTTGTACGCGCCCTACGTGCCCAGTCTGTGGGAGGACTTCATCCTGCGCAACCGCCGCATACTGGCCGACCAGATGGAGTTTCTGATGACCCACCTGCCGAAGTCCTCGCGGCTGGTGAACTAGCCGTTCCGCGAATGATTATCGTGCCGTGACCAGGATCGCCGCGCCGTCCGGTCAGGCATTGGTCAGGCATTGGTACGGCGTTTGCGATCGCGCTTCACGTCGGCGTCTCAACATACACCATAGCTGCTGGCTGCTGCGTCTTCCTCGCGATCGGCTTGACCATCGACCATCCATGGCCAAGGTGCCACCCAGGCGCTGACGGTGCAGCTAGTTGTCAATCCCTGCGGACCGCGGTTCCCGCGAGCCATGCTGTGCGCGGTAGGGCTCATCAGTCGCCTGGCGGCGGCTTTGACAGCTATTGACACCCGGCGGCAGGCCATGCGGCCCAACGACTTGTCCGTGCTCCATCCGGTCAGCGCGTTGGCGCTCGTTGTCGTTGCGCCGATGGTGGCCGAGATGTTCAGCACGATGCTCAGGCCAA
>JANOUM010000189.1:0-25385 GCA_031416855.1 Rhodoferax sp.
GGTGACCTGGTGCAGCAGGCGCGCGCGTTCGGTGTGGTCAGCCCGGATGTGCTGGCCTATCTTCGTCAGCTGGGCGTAGCGGTGCGCGAGTGATAATTCCCGCAGAGTCAGGGTTGTACTGCACATGAGAAAAAAGATTGGCGTTGGCGAATTGACAGTCGGTATGTACCTGCAGGCCCTGGGCGCGTCCTGGATCAAGAATCCGTTCTGGCGCAGCAGTTTTCTTGTCACCGGGGCTAACGACATCGCCCGGCTCAAGGCCAGCAACATTCTCGAGGTCTGGATCGATACCGGCAAGGGCCTGGACGTGGCAGCGCCAGCGACCGCTTTCCCGGAGACTGTTCCGGCGCCCCTGCCCGATCTGAGTCCCGCACAGCGGGCTGGCCTGTCACCGACCGGCATGTTCGATGAACTTGCCCGCGCGGCGCAGATCTGCAGCGGCGCGAAACAGGCGGTCACCTCGATGTTTCAGGAAGCGCGCATGGGCAATACTGTCGACGCTGCCGCTGCCGGACAATTGGTCCAGGAAATATCGGACTCCGTGGCCCGCAATGCCGGCGCGCTGATCAGTCTGGCGCGCCTCAAGACCGCCGATGACTACACTTACATGCATTCGGTTGCCGTCTGCGCCATGATGATTGCACTGGCCCGGCAACTCGGTCTGGACGAGGCCACTGTGAGCGCCGCCGGCGAGGCGGGCCTGCTGCATGACATGGGCAAGGCCATGTTGCCCATGGACGTGCTCAACAAGCCTGGCAAGCTCAGCGAAGAGGAGTTTGCGACAGTGCGCGAGCATCCGGCGCTGGGGCACTCGCTGCTGAGCATGGCGAGCGGCATCGGTGCCATCACGCTCGATGTCTGCCTCCACCACCATGAAAAGATGGATGGTTCCGGGTATCCCAAGGGTCTGGCTGGCGATCAGATCAGCCTGTTTGCCAAGATGGGCGCGGTATGTGACGTCTATGACGCGATCACATCCAACCGCCCATACAAGGACGGCTGGGACCCGGCCGAGTCGATGTGCAAGATGGGGCAATGGGTCGAAGGGCATTTCGACCCGGGGGTGTTCCAGGCCTTCGCCAAGAGCCTGGGCATCTACCCGGTGGGCTCGCTTGTGCGGTTGACATCCGGGCTGCTCGGGGTGGTGACGCAACAGAACACAAAATCCTTGACCACCCCGGTGGTCAAGGCCTTCTTTTCGACCAAGACCCGCGAGCGCATCAGCCCGCTGGAGCTGAACCTGTCAGAGCAGGGATGCCGCGACCGGATCGCCGCACGCGAAGACCCCGCGATATGGAAGTTCCCCGACCTCGACGCCTTGTGGCTGGGTGAGCCCGCGCTGGGCGACCAGTAACTCGCCGGGCACTGCAGTGGCCCGTGCGAGCCACTCCGACCCCTATCAGGAACCGCGCGTGATGGGCATCTCGACTTCGCGCGGGTTGGCCGAATATTTGCCGAGTTCGAGTTTGGCGATGGAGTTGCGGTGCACTTCGTCCGGGCCGTCCGCAAACCGCAGCGTGCGGGCATGCGCATAGGCGAAGGCGAGCGGGAAGTCGTCGCACATGCCGCCGCCTCCGTGCACCTGCATCGCCCAGTCGATCACCTGGCAGGCCATGCTGGGAGCCACCACCTTGATCATTGCGATCTCGTTCTTGGCCGCCTTGTTGCCAGCAACGTCCATCAGCCACGCGGCCTTGAGCGTGAGCAGTCGGGCCATGTCGATCTTGCAGCGGGCTTCGGCGATGCGCTCCTGGGTCACGGTCTGCGAAGCTACGGTCTTGCCGAAGGCGACGCGCGACGAGGCGCGCTTGCACATCAGTTCGAGCGCCCGTTCGGCTACACCGATCAGGCGCATGCAGTGGTGGATCCGCCCCGGGCCAAGGCGCCCCTGGGCGATCTCGAAGCCGCGCCCTTCGCCCAGCAGGATGTTGCTGACCGGCACCCGGACGTTCTCGAAATACATCTCCACGTGTCCGTGCGGCGCATCGTCGTAGCCCATTACGTTGAGCGGCCGCACGATGCGGATGCCCTTGGTGTCGGCCGGTACCAGCACCATGCTTTGCTGCGAGTGGCGCGGTGCGTCCGGATCGGTCTTGCCCATGGTGATGTAGATCGCGCAGCGCGGGTCGGCTGCACCGGAGATCCACCATTTATGGCCGTTGATGACGTATTCGTCGCCCTGGCGCTCGATGCGCGTTGCAATGTTGGTGGCGTCGCTGGAGGCGACATCGGGCTCGGTCATGGCGAAGGCGGAGCGGATCTCGCCCTCCAGCAGCGGCTTGAGCCAGCGCGCCTTGTTCTCGTTTGAGCCATAACGCGCGATGGTCTCCATGTTGCCGGTGTCCGGTGCCGAGCAGTTGAACACTTCGCTGGCCCATGGCACGCGCCCCATGATCTCGGCCAGCGGCGCGTATTCCTGGTTGGTGAGGCCGGCACCTTCGTAACCGGAGGCCGATGCGCTGTCCACCGGTAGAAACAAGTTCCACAACCCGGCCGCCTTGGCCTTGGGCTTGAGCAGTTCAATGGTCTGCAATGCGCTCCAGCGCTTGCCAGCCAGGGTGTTGGCTTCCAATTCCTGCTTGTAGGCGGTCTCGGCAGGGTGGATGTGCTCGTCCATGAAGCGCTGCACCTTGGCTTGCAGCTGTTTGGTCCTGGGGGAATAGTCGAAATCCATGCGGTGCTCCGGAAAGGGAAAGAAAAAAATAGGACGGGAAGAAATGGCCTGGGCGCCCGGGTCAGGCCTTTTGCGCGAAGCTCCAGGCTAGTTCGGCCATTGGACGGACGCCTTCGGCCGATTTGGCTGCCTGCGCGCTCGATGCGGTCCCGGCCTCGATGCGTTTGGCGATGCCCTGCAAAATAGCGGCGATGCGAAACATGTTGTAGGCGAGGTAGAAATTCCAGTCCTGGCGCAGGTCCTGCGGGGTGGCCAGACCGGTACGCTCGCAATACCGGGCGATATAGAGGTCCTCGCCGGGAATGCCGAGGCTGGCGATATCGACCCCGCCGATGCCACGGTAGGCCCCGGCCGGGATATGCCAGGCCATGCAGTGGTAGCTGAAATCCGCCAGCGGGTGGCCCAGGGTGGACAGTTCCCAGTCCAGTACGGCCAGTACGCGCGGCTCGGTCGGGTGGAACATGAGGTTGTCGAGGCGGTAATCGCCGTGCACGATGCTGGTCTTGGACGCGTCGCGGGCACTGTCGGGCATGTGGCTGGGCAACCAGGCAATCAGCTGGTCCATTTCGGCGACCGGCTGGGTGGCGGACGCCACGTACTGCTTGCTCCAGCGGCCGATCTGGCGTTCGACATAGTTGCCCGGCTTGCCATACCCGGACAGCCCCTGCGCCCGGAAGTCCACCGCGTGCAGCGCAGCGATCACGCGGTTCATTTCGTCGTAGATGGCGCCGCGTTCGGTATTGGACATGCCGGGCAGCGACTGGTCCCACATGACGCGGCCCTGCATGAACTCCATGACATAGAAGGCGCGCCCGATCACGGATTCGTCTTCGCACAGGCAGTACATGCGTGGAACCGGCACACCGGTGCCGTGCAGCCCGCGCATGACCGCGAACTCGCGCTCCACGGCATGGGCCGACGGCAGCAGCTTGGCCACCGGCCCGGGTTTTGCCCGCATCACATAGCTGCACGAAGGGGTGATCAGTTTGTAGGTCGGGTTGGATTGCCCGCCCTTGAACATCTCTACCGTCAGCGGGCCGCGGAAACCCTCCAGGTGGTCGTGCAACCAGGACTGCAGGACATTGGTGTCGAACAGGTGCTGCGCGCTGACCGCGCGGGTGCCGATATAGTGCTCAAAGTCGCTCATGCACGGAGTTCTCAGTGATCGGCATCAATGATTCGCATCAGGGCGTTGCGGTCACGCATCACCAACCCGCCCGGCTCGATGCGGATGATCTCCTCGCGCTCCATGGATTTGAGCTCCTGGTTCACACGTTGGCGCGATGCACCAAGGAGCTGGGCCAGTTCTTCCTGCGCCAACTGCAGACCGATACGCATCTCGCTGGCATTCGACAGGCTGGCCACCCCGTAACTGCGCACCAGGTGGATCAACTGCTTCGCCAGGCGCGCCCGCAAGGGCAGGGTGTTGAGGTCTTCCACCAGCCCGAACAACTGCCGGATGCGCCGCGCATGCAGGCGCAACATGGCTTCGTACAACTCGACATGGTTGGACAGGATCTTCTTGAAGTCGGCCTTGGACACACACAGGGTGGTGCATTCGCCGTGCGCGTAGGCATCGTGGGTGCGCCGGTCGCCGTCGAAGATCGCCACATCGCCGAACCAGATCCCGGGCTCCACGTAGGTGAGCGTGACCTGCTTGCCGGAGATCGAGGTTGAGCTGACCCGCACGGCGCCCTTGGCACAGGCGAGCCATTCCTCTGGCGGGTCGCCACGCGCGGCGATCAGGTCGCCGTCGCGAAATCGTCTGACATAGGCGCATCGGAGAATGTCGTGCCGCAGTGAGGGGGAGAGGGATCCGAACCAGCGACCAGAGTTGATCGCCTCGCGTTCTTCGATGGTAAGGATCGGGTTGTCCATGTCCTGTCTTTTGGGTGACTGAGCTTGTCCGCGCATTGTCGCGCGCAAGACCGGGTTGTGCGGCTTCAGGCCGCAGTCATTCTTCTTCGTGCAGCAGGCTCAGGCCGATTGCCCCGCGCCGGCGCAGCCAGGGGCTGGGCCGGTAACGCGGGTCGCCGTAGACGGTCTGCAGGTTAAATAACACCTCCAGGATGTTGGTCGGCCCGTGGCAATTGCCCATCTCCAGCGGGCCCATCGGATAACCGAGCCCCAGCTTGACGGCCGTTTCCAGGTCGGGGGGCGAACAGATCGCCTGCTGGCAGATGTCGGCGGCAATGTTGACAATCGTGGCCACGACGCGCTGCGTGACGAACCCGCCGCTGTCGCGGATCACGCTCACCCGTTTGCCGTCGCGCGCCATCAGGGCATGGGCCGCCCGGCGCATGTCGATGCGGGTGGCGGGATTGGTCGCCAGCACCCGGCGGCGTGTCGTTGAGTCCTCGACGAGCATGTCGATGCCGACCGTGCGCGCCGGGTCGAGTCGCTCCACGACCGCTACCGTGGTGATGTCGAACCCGAGCGGCGCGACCAGTGTCAGGGCCATCGCCGAGGGGGAGGCTCCGGTCTCGATGTTCGCGCCGAGCGCCTTCAGCAATTGCAACAGCGCCGCCCTGCGCGCGGCGCGCGGGGAGACCCATACCGGCGGCATAACGTCGACCTCGGGCGCTGGCGCTTCCGACGGTACCTGGGCCGCGCCGTCCTCGTAGCGGTAGAAGCCCTGGCCGGCCTTGCGGCCGACCAGCCCGCCGGCGACCCGCTGCGCCGCCATGGCGCTGGGCCGGTAGCGCGGTTCCTCGTAGTACTGACGGTAAATCGACTCCATGACCGGGTGCGACACATCCAGTCCGGTCAGATCCATCAGTTCGAACGGGCCGAGTTTGAACCCGATCTGGTCGCGCAGGATCCGGTCGATGGTGACGAAATCGGTGACGCCTTCCGAGACGATACGCAGTGCTTCCGTGCCGTATCCGCGTCCCGCATGGTTGACGATGAATCCTGGCGTGTCCGCAGCCCGGACCGGCGTGTGCCCCATCTGCCGCGCAAAGGTGGACAGCGCATCACAGGCGGCGGTTCCAGTCCGCAGGCCAGCGATGATTTCCACCACCTTCATGAGCGGTACCGGATTGAAGAAGTGCATGCCGGCGAATCGCGCGGGATGGTTCAGGCTGGCACCAATCGCGGTGACCGACAACGACGAGGTATTGGTAGCCAGCACGGCGTCGGGGCCGACCACCGCCTCGAGCGCCACGAACAGCTGCGTCTTGGCGTCCAGGCGTTCGACGATGGCTTCTACCACCAGGTCGCATCCTGCCAGATCGTCCAGCGAGTCGACACAGCGGGTGCGTGATTTCAGCGACGCCACCTGCTCGGGCGCGAGGCGACCCTTTTCGGCCAGCTTGTCCCACTGCGAACCAAGCGCTTCCAGCGCCCGGGCACTCGCCAGAGGCTGGTTGTCGAACAGGCGCACTTGGCTCCCCGCCTGTGCGGCCATCTGGGCGATACCGCGGCCCATGGCCCCGGTCCCGATGATTCCTGTTGTGTCGAATTGCGGCTTCATGTGTTGGATTATTGTCTGATTGGCCCCGCGTGCCGCGTGACAGGCTTCGCAAATGGGGCCTCGCCGGGCGAGGCTGTGCGAGAATTTGTCGAACGTTTCCTTGGCGTCCGGCCGTTGCTTGACTACCGATTTTCATCGGCTTTTATTACAAACTTCATGCCGATAAAGAAAATCAGCTTACTCGGGTTGGTGCTGCTGCTTGCGGCCTTGGACAGCCAGGCATTGACATTGGGCCGCATACGTGGCGCGGCACTGATTGGCCAAGCCCTGGATGTGTCGATCCAGGTGCAGACCGACCCTGACGAAGGATCGTCGAACCAGTGTTTCGAGGCCGAAGTCTTTCATGCCGATGCCCGTCAGGATCCGTCCCGGGTGCAGCTGAGCATCGAACCGACCCAGGCGCCCCAGATAGTCAACGTGCGGATCCAGTCTTCGGCGGCGGTGGACGAGCCGGTCGTGACGGTATACCTGCGGGCCGGGTGCTCGCAGAAAACCAGCCGGCGATACGTCATGCTGGCGGACGTGTTGAGCGAACCGGCCGCACCGCCGGTCGCCCGCTCACCGCAGCAGCTGCCCTTGGTGGTGCCGGCGACTGCCGCTGCCGTGCCAGCTGGCGCCGGGGGCGCTGTCGCCGTCGGCCGAGGCACGACCGCCAGCGCCGGTCGGTCGGCCGCAGTTCCGGCCGTGCGCAGCAAGCCGCTTGCCAAGGCGCCGCCAAAGGCTGCGGTTGCGGCGGCGCCGACGCGCAAACCAGCCCCGGCGACGGCCGTCGCACCGTCGCCGGCGGCTGCCGCGGGTACGGCCGAGAAACTGGTGGCAGGCCGCGCGGCCGGGCAGTCCCGGTTGAAGCTGGATCCTCTGGAGGTGTTGTCGGAACGTGTCTCGACACTCGAGTCCTCCACCGCCAGTGCACCTGCAGAACAGGCTGCACGAGAGGTGCGTGAGGCGCAGCGTCTGGAATCCCTGGAGTCCAGTGTCAAGAACCTGCTGGCGGTAGCGACGCGCAATGAGGCCAGCCTGGCAGACCTGCGCGTGCGCCTGCAGCAGGCCGAGTCGGATCGTTACGCGAATGCGCTTGTCTACAGCCTTGCAGCGCTGTTGCTGGTGGCGCTGGCCGGGCTCGCCTTTTTGCTGACCCGTCGCGGTTCTTCTGGCGCAGGTGGCGGCAATTGGTGGAGTGGTGCCAGCAACATCCAGCAGGCCGCCGGCTCTGTGGACATCGGTCACGGAGAGGGCCCTCGCCGGTCCGGTTTCGCGCCGATGTCCGCGCCGGCACCGCTGTCGGTCCCCGATTCCCTGCCGGTGCCAGACCACACCCAGCATCAGGCTGAGCGGGTGGGGCCGCCGTCCAAGGCCGTGCCCATCACCCAGGTCGATGTGAACCTGGTGGAGATGAGCGAATCGACCTTCGACCGGCTGATGCAATCCGGCTCCGCCCACAGTGCGGTGCGCAAGCCGGCACCTGAAGTCGAAGGCGCTTTCAGTGCCGAACCGGTGCGACGGCTGATCGACACGGACGGCCTGTTCGATATCCGCCAGCAAGCGGAGTTTTTTGTCTCGCTGGGACAAACCGACCAGGCCGTACGGGTGCTCGAAAACCGGATCGCCGAAAGCGGTGAAACCAGCCCACTGGCCTACCTGGACCTTCTCAAGATTTTCCATTCGCTCGGCCTGAAGGCGGACTTCCGACAGGTACGGGAAGACTTCAACCTGCTTTTCAACGCGCGCCTACCGGAATTCGCCAGTTTCGACAGCGAGGGGCGTGACCTGGAGTCGTACCCTGCAATTGTCGATCGCCTGATTGCGGTGTGGGGCAGGCCCGAGATTTTGCCTGCCATCGAGTACTGGCTGTTCCGGGAGCCGGCGAACACGCAGCGCGATGTGCTGGACCTGGCGGCTTTTCGTGACCTGTTGTTGGTGCATGCCGTGGCCCAGTCGGTGCAGCTGCTGCCGGACCGGTTGTACGTGCCCGCAGGCAGTAGTTTGCCGCGCAGTCCGTTTGGCAATGCGGCGCGGGGCGAGGTCCAAACACCGGCGTCTCAGGTCGCTCCGATTGCCGCTGATGCAGGGCTCGATAACGCGCTGCCGGTGTTGCCCGGGCAGCAGGAGGTCGACATCGACCTGCCCGACCTGAGTTTCGACCTGAGTTTCGACCCGCCGGTGCCGGACACGCCGCTGTCACAGGGCGACAGCGCTCCCGGGACTGCGGTACCCGCCGATGCGGGCAACCTGATCGATTTCGATCTGCCTACGTTGCCCGGTACAACAGGTCGACCGGGCGGCCGCTGACGGGCCGGCAATGGCCGGTCGCGCTCACCGTCTGACCTGCAGCGCACCCGGGTTGACAATATTGCTTGGCGTGCCGCGGATGAAGTTGACGACATTTTCGAAAGCAGCGCCAAACATTGCTTCGTAGTTTGCCTGTTCGACATAGCCGATATGCGGTGTGCAGATGCAGTTTTCCAGGCGCAGCAGCGCGTGGCCTTGCAGGATGGGTTCGGTCTCGAATACGTCTACTGCCGCCATCCCGGGTCGACCGCGGTTGAGCGCGGCAATCAAGGCATCGGGCTCGATCAATTCGGCGCGCGAGGTGTTGACCAGCAAGGACTCCGGTTTCATATTGGACAGGTCTTCCAGCGTCACGATGGCACGGGTGCTGTCGCTCAGGCGCAGGTGCAGACTGAGCACATCACTGACCGAGAAAATCTCCGCGCAGGTGGTCGCAGCGTGGTAGCCATCCTGCACGGCTCTCTGGCGTGAACCGTCGCTGCCCCATACCAGGACGTTCATGCCGAAGGCACGCCCGTAACCCGCGATCAACTGGCCGATCCGCCCATAGCCCCAAATCCCGAGGGTCTTGCCATGCAGCTGGTTGCCGAGGCCGAAATTCGGCGGCATCGACGCCGCTTTCAGACCGGATTGCTGCCAAGCGCCATGCTTGAGATTGCCGATGTATTGCGGCAGGCGTCGCATGGCCGCCATCACCAGGGCCCAGGTCAGTTCGGCCGCGGCGCGTGGAGAGCCGGTGCCCTCGGCCACGGCGATTCCGCGCTCGGTGCAGGCCTGCACGTCGATGTTGCTGCCCGGCCGACCGGTCTGTACCACCAGTTTGAGCCGTGGCAGCTTTTCGATCAGCGGGCGTGTCAATTGGGTGCGCTCGCGGATCAGCACGATGATGTCGGCGTCTTTGAGGCGAATCGAGAGCTGGCCAATGCCCTTGACCGTGTTGGTATAGACCTTGGCCGGGAAGGCCTCCAGCTTGCTGGCGCAAGCCAGTTTTCGGACGGCATCCTGGTAGTCGTCGAGAATCACGATGTTCATGGCAGCATTGTGCCTTGGGCCAATCGCCGCAATCGCCGGCGCCGGCCGACCGGTATGGCGCAATGGGCAGCAGGTCAGGGTAGCATTGCGTTCTTTCCAACCACCATGCTCGGAGACACCATGTCCATTTCCATGTCATCGGCCAGCCTGCCGGTGTGCACCACGATGCTCTCGAACCTTCTGCACATGCTCGACAAGGCGCAGGCATTCGTGGACGAAAAGAAGTGCGATCCGAGCGCATTGACGCAATTTCGTCTGGCGCCCGACATGCTGCCGTTCACACGCCAGATCCAGATTGCCTGCGATGCAGCGAAAAATGGTGTGGCGAGGATCTCTGGTGTCGAAGCGCCGAAGTTCGACGACACCGAAGCGACCCTGCAAGATCTGCGGTCAAGGATCGAGAAGACGCTGGCATTTCTGCAGTCGGTGGAACCGGCAAAGCTCGATGGCACGGAAACGAAGGAGATCACATTCCCCGTGGGACGTGACGCGACCCGGACCATGCAGGCCGAGGCCTACCTGAAACACTGGATGCTGCCCAACCTGTTTTTCCATGCGAGCATGGCCTATGCCATCCTGCGCCACAACGGCGTCAATTTGGGGAAGGCCGACTACCTGGTCGGCGCGGCCGCCTGACGATTAGCTGCAAGCTGCGGCCTGCGGGCAGGGGCGGGCGTGCTCAGCGTTCGGCGCGCAATGCGGCTTCGCGGGCCACCATTCGGTCCAGTTCCGCGCAAACGTCTGCCATGCGGCCCGAGATGACCATGCGCCCGGCGTGCGCGGCAGGTTGACCATCCTCCATGGCGCGCAATACCCGAACCACCGGGTGTCGGTGCTGCGGTCGCATCGGTTTTGCCCGCGACAGCGCCACGTGGCCGGCCGGCTGGTGTGTGTCTGCTGGCACCGCAGCTGCAGGACGGGCAGGACGGGCGACGCGCATCCGGTGGCGGCGGCTGCCCGGCGTGGGGAAATCGGGCAGGCGGCGGAAAAACGCGTGAACAGCGGCCAGCAGCGTCACGCTGGCAAACAAGGTACTTGGCATCGAAGACCTTTCAGTGAGCGGTGTTACATCAACATCGTGTTGCGGATCAGGCCTACGGCAAGCCCTTCGATCTCGAACGGCTCACCGGGCTCGACCACGATGGTCTGGTAGTCGGGGTTTTCGGGGTGCAGTTCGATCAGGTGCTTGTTGCGCCGAAACCGCTTGACCGTGACCTCGTCTCCCAGGCGGGCAACCACGATCTGGCCGTTTTTCGCATCTTTGGTTGCCTGCACCGCGAGCAGATCGCCATCCATGATTCCGGCGTCGCGCATCGACATGCCTCGTACCTTGAGCAGGTAGTCCGGCTTGCGTTGAAACAGGCTGCTTTCGACGTAGTAGGTCTGGTCGACGTGCTCCTGGGCCAGGATCGGCGAACCCGCCGCGACACGGCCGATCAGCGGCAGCGCCAATTGCGCCAGACTGTGCAGGGGCAGCGAAAACTGCTTGATGCGCGACTCGTTGATGGAGCGCAACGCGTCGCTGCGAAGGCGGATGCCGCGCGAGGTGCCGCTGACCAATTCGATCACGCCCTTGCGCGCCAGGGCTTGCAGGTGCTCTTCTGCGGCATTGGCCGACCGGAAGCCGAGTTCGGAGGCGATCTCCGCCCGGGTCGGGGGCGCGCCTGTGCGCGTGATGGCACTCTGGATCAACTCCAGAATCTGTTGCTGGCGCGCGGTAAGCTTCACTTGGAAATGCGGCAGGTCGATCATGCTCACTCCTTGGGTTGGTGTACTGGAGGCTGTTTTAATATCCAGTAACTGTATTTTTAACCAGTTTCATGAAATTTGCAAGCAATGGAAAACGAATCCGGCAACAAGTTGGTTCTGCTCGGAACTGGCGGCACAATTTCTGCGCGCTCAGCGCTTGGAACCGACAACGTCGGGTACGCGGTCGGCGAGATCGGCGTCGACGATCTCAAGGCCATGCTGCCGGACGGGTCGCCTGCAGGCATGTCGCTTGTCACCGAGCAGGTCGCGCAGGTCGACAGCAAGGACATGGACGCCATGGTCTGGCAACACCTCGCAGCCCGTTGTCGGTATCACCTCGGACGGGCGGAGGTGCGCGGTGTGGTGATCACCCATGGCACCGACACGATGGAAGAGACTGCCTATTTCCTGCATTCCGTGCTGGCAGACACCGAGTTGCGCTCCAAGCCGGTGGTGCTGACCGGTGCGTTGCGTCCTGCGTCGTCGCTGTCGCCTGATGGACCAGGCAACCTGCGCGACGCGCTGGTTGTGGCTGCTTGCCCGGGTGCAAGCGGTGTGGTCGTTGTGATGGCGGGCCGGGTTTTCGCCGGCATCGATGTGCAAAAGGTGCACGGGTATCGCCTGGACGCGTTCGAGTCGCCCGACGCCGGGCCGCTGGCATATGTGGAGGAGGGGCGGGTGCGCGCCGTGCGGCCCTGGCCAGGCGGTGATACCGGCTTACCGGGTGTGCGCCAGTTCCCGCTGCATGCCGCTGGCTGGCCGCGCGTCGAAATCGTCATGAGCCACTCTGGCGCCAGCGCTTGTGTGGTCGATGCGCTGCTGGCGCATGCGGGAGTGACCGGAGTTCAGTTGCATGGCATCGTCGTTGCCGGGACCGGCAACGGATCGGTCCACAAGGCGCTGACGGAGGCCTTGTTGCGCGCGCAGGCGCATGGTGTCGTGGTGCAGCGGTCGACGCGCTGCAGCGCGGGCCGGGTGTTGCCCACCCGCAATGATGTACTGCCCGATTCAGGCGGGCTGTCACCAGTCAAGGCACGCATCGCGTTGATGTTGTCCCTGATGGCCCGAGCTGCACCCGGTTAAAGCCGGGCGGAAGAGTCAACCGGCGAGGGCCGCGAATGCACGCTCCCGAATTTCGTCGACCGATCCGGTGCCGCTGATGGCCCGGTAGCGCGGCGCGGACGTGGGCTCTGACCTGGCCCAGTTGCTGTAGTAGTCGACCAGCGGTCGGGTCTGCGCGCTGTACACGTCCAGCCGTTTGCGCACGGTCTCTTCCTTGTCGTCGTCACGCTGGATCAGAGCCTCGCCGGTGACATCGTCGAAGCCGTCACGGTTGGGCGGATTGAAGCGCACGTGGTAAGTCCGGCCAGACGCCGCATGCGACCTTCTGCCGCTCAAGCGCTCGATGATGGCGTCGAAAGGCACGTCGATTTCCAGCACGTAGTCCAGCTTGACGCCGGCGGCCTTCATGGCGTCCGCCTGCGGAATCGTCCGGGGAAATCCGTCAAAGAGGAAGCCGTTGGCGCAGTCCTTTTCGGTGATGCGCTCCTTGACCAGGCCGATGATGATGTCGTCGCTGACCAGAGCACCTGCATCCATGACCTTCTTGGCCGCCAGGCCCATCGGGGAGCCGGCCTTGACTGCTGCGCGCAACATGTCGCCGGTGGAGATTTGCGGGATGCCGTATTTCTGGCATATGAATGTGGCCTGTGTGCCCTTGCCAGCGCCGGGAGCGCCCAACAAAATCAGTCTCATGGAGTTCCTTGGGAATAGATGGAATCGACGTGTCTCGTGCGGGTGCCCGACGACGGTGCCCAGGCACTTTTCTGGGTTGCAAGAATAGCATGCGCAGTTTGGCCGAAAGCAGTGCGCCAGTTCAGTGTCCGAACATCCGGCGCACGCGCTCCAGGTCCTGCGGGGTGTCGATTCCCGGGCCGGGGGTATGGTCCGTGATGTGCACCACGACTCGGTAGCCGTGCCACATGGCTCGCAGTTGCTCCAGTGCCTCGGCTACCTCCAGCGGTGCTTGGGCTAGACGGGGAAACTGCCGCAGGAAACCGACCCGGTAGCCGTAGATGCCGATGTGGCGCAAGGGTGCGGCCCGGCGCAAGATCTCCCGTTGCGGGCCATCGGCGTCGCGCCACCAGGCCAGGGTGGCGAAATCCCGCGCCACCGGGATCGGCGCGCGACTGAAGTAGAGGGCATGGCTGCGGGCGTCAAGCACCACTTTGACCACATTCGGGTTCAGGTAGTCTTCAAGCGTGTCGATCGGGTGCGCGGCGGTGCTGATGCTGGCACCGGTGTCGGACTGGAGCAAGTCGGCCACCGCATGCACCAGCGCCGGGTCGATCAGCGGCTCGTCGCCCTGCACGTTGACCACGATATGGTCGTCGGCCAACCCCAGCAATTCGCAGGCCTGCGCCAGGCGGTCACTGCCCGAGGCGTGGTCGGCGCGGGTCAGCACCGCTTCCACGCCATGAGCGGAACAGGCTTCGACGATCAATGGGCTGTCGCAGGCCACGACCACACGCACACTTGCATCTGCTTGCAGACCGTGGTGAACCCGCTGCGCGACGCGCACCACCATGGGCTTGCCGGCGATATCGGCGAGGGGTTTGTCGGGCAGTCGGGTCGACGCGAGCCGTGCCGGGATCAGGACAGTAAAACGCATGTGTATGGTCTTGCGCCGGGAACCATCGGCCGAGGGAGTCGCGTCAGATGCCCAGTTCTTCGTCGCTGAGTGTGCGCGCGTCCTGTTCGATCAAGACCGGTATGCCGTCGTGCACCGGATAGGCCAGCCTGGCGCTGCGGGACCAGAGCTCCTGTTGTTCCCGGTGGTGTTCGAGCGGGCCCTTGGTCACGGGGCACACCAGCAACTCAAGCAGTCTTGTATCCATGGGCCGATGATAACTTTGCATCCCTGCATGCCTGCAGGAGCTGGTCGAATTGCGCCCAGAAGGCGTCGTCCAGCTCCAGTTGCAAAGGCACGGCCCAGGCGTCGGGCCGGTAGTGCCACAACTTGACGGCATCTTTTTCGGTGCACAGCAGCATCGGTGTGGCCGGATCACGCCAGACAGGATCGTCGAACGGCGCATGGTCTGACAGTGCAATGGTACGGGTCAGCGGCAGGCCGGCGTCGCGAAGCATCGAGAAAAACAGCTGCGGGCGCGCGATACCGGCCACTGCCCACAGGCCGGCCGTGCCAGTGGCGGCGATGTCGCGCAAGGTATCGAGGGACAGCTGTGTGCCGTCAGCCTGGCAGGCAAGGCCTGTCAGTGAACGCCGCACCGCCCAGCCACCTGCGACGCCAGACCGCCGGTCAGCCACCACGAGGTCGACCGGGCGTGGCCACGGCTCCCGCAAGGGCCCGGCAGGCAACAGGAAACCGTTGCCGATCCCGGCTTCACCGAATACGCATATTTCCATGTCGCGCTGCAGCGCGAGATGCTGCAATCCGTCGTCGCATACCAGCAGGTCGATGCCGGGATGCCGGTGCAGCAGGGCCCGCGCGGCATCGGCGCGTCGTGGCGCCACGAACACGGCAACACCCGCCGCTTGGCTGATCAGCAGCGGCTCGTCGCCAACGTCCCGCGCAATGCTGTGCGGGAGCACCTCCTGGCAGCCGGTACCCCGGCGACCGTAGCCGCGCGAAACTACTCCGACGCGGAGCCCCCGCGCCTGGAGATGGCGGACGATCGCCAGCACCATGGGCGTTTTTCCTCCCCCGCCGGCGACCACATTGCCAACCACGACGACCGGTACGGATACGTGCCCTGACCTGAGAATGCCGGCCTGGTACAGGCGACGCCGCGTTGCCACCAGAACGCCGTACAGCAGCGACAGGGGCCAGAGCAGCCAAGCCCATGCAGTGCGCCGCGCCCAGCTGCCTTCGAATGCGCGCCGCAAGGCCGCGACCATGGCCTTATCGTTGCGCGGCATTCGCCGACGAAGGCTGAGTCGCAAACGTGATCCGGCTCAGCCCGGCGCGGCGGGCGGCCTCCATGACGGTGATGACTGATTGGTGCTTGGCGCTGGCATCTGCATTGATGATCACGACGGTGTCCTTTCCGGCCTTGGCTGCTGCCAGGATCGCCGCGGCCAGCGCCTCGGGGCTGCGTCCGCCGACTGCCGCGGCATTGACGCCATAGGCGCCATCGCTGCTGACACTGACCAGGAGTTCTTTGGGGTAATCTCGCTGCGCGTCGACGTCCGCGACGGGCAGCCTGAGCTGCAACTCCGTGAACTTGCTGTAGGTGGTCGATAACATCAGGAAGATCAGCACCACCAGCAGGACATCGATGAACGGGATCAGGTTGATCTCGGGCTCATCGCGGGATGCCGTACGGAAATTCATGGGCCCTTGCGTAGCGTATTGAGATGGCGGATCAGCCGCTCCGAAGCCAGTTCAAGTGTGAGCAGGTGACCGTCCACCATGGCACGGAAGTAGCGCCAGAAGATCAGGGCCGGAATGGCGATGATCAGGCCGAAAGCAGTGTTGTAGAGCGCCACGGAAATTCCGTGCGCTAGTTGCGCCGGATTGCCGCCGGTGGCACCACCCGTCGGGCTTTGCGAGCCGAAGATCTCTATCATCCCCACCACCGTGCCGAAAAGGCCCATCAGCGGTGCAGCTGAGGCGATCGTGGCCAGTGCGCTGAGGTATCTTTCGAGGCGATGGGCGACCAGTCTGCCGACGCCCTCCATCGTGGCGCGAAGGTCGGCCTCGCTGCAGCGTGGATTGGCGTTGAGCGCCCGGAAGCCACTCGCCAGCACCTCACCCAGCGCCGAGTTGCGCTCCAACTGGGCCACCATGTCGGTGGACGGCACACCATTGCGCGAAACGGTCAGGACCTCGTCGAGCAACCGGGTGGGCGCGACCTTTGAACTCTTGAGGCTGATGAACCGCTCGATGACCAGCGCGAGCGCCAGAACAGAGCAGGCGACGAGGGGCCAGATAGGCCAGCCGGCGGCTTGTATGATTGAAAACAAATGGGTCTCCGCGCACGGGAAAAGAGGTCGGCCTGATTATGGCGCACGGCCGTGGCGGCTTGCGTTCGCACGAATTTGCGCGCCGTCACCAGTGCACGCTTGCAACGACCCACAAAAATTGTGGATAACTTTGTGCAAAAGCCGGGTGCAGTTGCGCTACACCCTTTGCCGATGCGGGTTTGCGTTGAGTTGATGTCAAATGGGGCAGAAGTTATCTTCATGAAATCAATGGTTTCCTACGATGCGTGATGCGCTGCGAAACCCCGTCGGGGCGCTCGGCGTGGCTGAGGTACGGATGTGGCACGTTGGGGCCTTGTGCCGGGCTTTGGCAGATGCCCTGGAAGCCCGGTTCAATCCGGTGACAGTTCAAGGTGAGATTTCCGGCTTCACGCGGGCCGCAAGCGGGCACTGCTACTTCTCGCTCAAGGATGCCAGTGCGCAGATTCGCTGTGTCATGTTCAAGCGGGCCAGCGGCTTGCTGGATTTTTCGCCTCGCGACGGGCAACTGGTCGAGTTGCGCGGCCGCGTCACCCTGTACGAGGCGCGGGGTGACCTCCAGTTGATGGTGGAGTCGATGCGGCAGGCTGGTGCCGGCGCCCTGTACGCGCAGTTCTTGCAGGTCAAGGCACGACTCCAGGCCGAGGGCCTGTTTGATCCATCACGCAAGAGAGCATTGCCGCTGATGCCAAGGGGTGTCGGCATCGTGACGTCGTTGGGCGCGGCAGCCTTGCATGATGTGCTGACCACTCTGGGCCGACGCGCACCACACATCCCGGTCGTGGTGGTCGCAGCGCCGGTGCAAGGTGCGGGCGCCGCGGTCGAACTGGCTCAGGCGTTGTCGCGCCTGTATGCACTGGCACAGCCGGACCGGACCGATGTAGTGCCGACAGACGCGCCGTTGATCGATGTGATCCTGCTGGCGCGGGGCGGAGGATCGATCGAAGACCTGTCGGCCTTCAATGACGAGTCGCTGGCGCGCACGATCGCCCGCAGCCCGGTAGCGGTGGTATGTGGAGTGGGGCACGAGACAGACTTCACGATCGCCGATTTCGTGGCGGATGTGCGTGCGTCCACACCGACGGCTGCGGCCGAGATGGTGGCGACCTCGCGGGACACATGGCTCGACGCTCTGACCAGCGCCCAGATACGCCTTCGAGACCTCGTCTGGCGCCGCCTGGATCTGCACAGTCAGGTGGTGGATGCACTTGCGGCGCGGCTCGGAAGGCCATCGACCCTGGCCAGGACGCAGCATTTCATTTTGCGCGCGTTGGCCCAGCGCATGCAGCAGGCGGCCAGGAACGTTGGCGGGTTGCACGACGCGCAATTGAAGCGGCTGAGTGTGCAGCTGCCGGTGCAGGCCGCGCGGGGTCTTGAGCGCCGCCGCGCACGGCTTGCCCGTTCCCAGGCCCAACTCGCGCTGCTGGACCCGGCACTTGTGCTGGCCCGGGGTTATGCATGGCTGGTCGATGGCAGCGGGCGGACGATCACTGATCCCGCCCAAACCCATAGCGGTCAGCGCCTACGTGCGACGCTTGCCCGTGGCAACCTCGATCTGGAGGTGCCGGTGCGGGATTGAACAATCTTTCTACAATCGTGGTCCGCGCATCAACTTTACGAGGAAAAAATGGAACATACCCTGCCGCCTTTGCCCTATGCCATCGACGCATTGGCTCCTAACTATTCCCGTGAGACCCTGGAATTCCACCACGGGAAACACCATAACGCCTACGTCGTCAATCTCAACAACCTGCAAAAGGACACCGAGTTCGAAACCATGGCGCTCGAGGACATCATCAAGAAGTCGTCCGGTGGCATCTACAACAATTCAGCCCAGATATGGAACCACACGTTCTTCTGGAACTGCATGAAGCCTGCTGGTGGCGGTGAGCCATCTGGTGCGCTCGCAGCGGCGATTCAGGCCAGGTGGGGCAGTTATGCCGCGTTCAAGGAAGCCTTTGTCAAGTCCGCCGTGGGCAATTTCGGTTCGGGCTGGACATGGCTGGTCAAGAAACCCGACGGCTCGGTCGACATTGTGAACATGGGCGCCGCCGGTACACCCTTGACAACTGGTGACAAGGCGCTGTTGACTGTGGACGTGTGGGAACATGCCTATTACATCGACTACCGCAACATGCGGCCGAAGTTCGTTGAAGCCTTCCTGGACAAGCTGGTCAACTGGGGTTTTGCCGAAACAAACTTCGCCTGAGGGAGTGCCTGCTTGAGCGCAGAATAGCCGGCACGCGGCCGGCTTCTTGCGGCGGTCGCGATTGCCGCGCTCAGCTAGCGGGCTGGTTCGAACGGCTTGCCGGTCAGTCTGAATCCGGCTTTGATGGATCTTTTTGCAAACCAGCCCTGGTTCATTTCCAACACGAAACGGACCGGTTTGGCGGAGCAATGGGAGTCGGTGGTCTGAGGCTGCATGTCCGTCAGGTTGACGATTGTGCCGTCGTCAGCCACAAATGCAGCCGTCAGTGGGAGGATGGTATTTTTCATCCAAAAGCACTGCTGCGACGCCTGCTCGAAGACAAACAGCATGCCTTCGTGTTGTGGCATTTCGACACGGTACATGAGGCCAAATTGTCGCTGATCGGGCGTCAGCGCCAGTTGCACATCCAACTGGTGCATGCCGGCCTGGAGCTTCGCACGTGGCAGGTTCAGTTGTGCTTGCGTCTGCGCCTGGACAGTACCTGCCACCAACCAAACCAGGCAAACGGCCCGCACAAGAAGTGGTTTCATGGTTTTATTGTGGCCCAGAAACACAAATGCCCGCTGAGCGGGCATCTGGAATCAGCCAGGCAGGAATTACTTCTTGGGCTCTTCTTTCTTGGCAACAGGCTTGGCATCGGCCTTGGCCTTCTTGGCGGCAGCCTTTTCTTCCTTCAACTTCGCTGCAGCAGCCTTCTTTTCAGCGTCTTTGGCCTTGGCGGCTTCAGCCTTTTCCTTCTTCATCTTGGCGGCATCTGCCTTTGCATCGGGCTTGGCATCTGCCTTTGCAGGTGCGGCAGCAGCGGGCGCAGCTGCAGCGGCAGGAGCTGCCGCCTTGGCAGGAGTGGCAGGAGTGGCAGGAGTGGCAGGAGCTGCCGCCTTGGCGGGAGTGGCAGCGGTTTGCGCCATGACGCCAGCAGCAAACAGACCAGCGATCAGGGCAGCGAGAACTTTGTTCATTGGAAATTTCCTTGGTACAACTACAGAGGGATGGTTTTCTTCCCTGTGCGGGAAGCACTTCCGTAACGGCACATCGACCCTGGCGGTTGACAGTTTCGCGCAACTATTTGAAGCTAAAATTCTTTTTGTATGCTGCCTACAGCCAGTTTCCGGCCTGTCAGGTCCATCTGTATTCGGCCCAAGCGCCGCGTTTTTGCGAGCCACCCATCCATGTACCAGCACATCAAGGTCCCGAGTGAGGGGCAGAAGATCACCGTCAATGCCGACATGTCGCTCAACGTGCCGGATCAACCCGTCATACCTTTCATCGAAGGCGACGGCACGGGCCTCGACATCACACCGGTGATGCTCAAGGTTGTCGACGCTGCAGTAGCGAAGGCTTACGGCGGCAAGCGCAAGATCCATTGGATGGAGGTCTACGCCGGCGAAAAATCCACCCGGATCTATGGCCCGGACGTTTGGCTGCCAGAAGAAGCCCTGCAAGCCGTGCGTGACTATGTGGTGTCGATCAAGGGCCCCCTGACGACACCGGTCGGTGGCGGCATCCGGTCCCTGAACGTCGCCCTGCGTCAGGAGCTCGACCTGTACGTGTGCCTGCGGCCGATCCAGTATTTCAAGGGCGTCCCGTCGCCGGTGAAGGAGCCGCACAAGACCAATATGGTGATCTTCCGCGAAAACTCCGAGGATATCTACGCCGGCATCGAGTTCGAGGCCGAGTCAGACAAGGCCAAGAAGATCATAAAGTTCCTGCAGGAAGAGATGGGCGTCAAGAAGATCCGTTTCCCCAACACATAGGGCATCGGCGTAAAGCCGGTCTCGCGTGAAGGCACCGAGCGTCTGGTGCGCAAGGCGCTGCAATACACGATCGACAACGACAAGCCGAGCCTCACCATCGTCCACAAAGGCAACATCATGAAATTCACCGAAGGTGGGTTTCGCGACTGGGCCTATGCCTTGGCCCAGCGTGAGTTTGGTGCAGAACTGATCGACGGCGGACCCTGGTGCAAATTCAGGAACCCGAAGACCGGCAAGGACATCTTGGTCAAGGACAGCATCGCAGACGCATTCCTGCAGCAGATCCTGTTGCGCCCGGCGGAATACAGCGTGATCGCGACCTTGAATCTCAACGGTGACTACATTTCGGACGCCCTGGCGGCGCAGGTTGGCGGCATCGGGATTGCGCCCGGCGCTAACCTCAGCGACACGGTGGCCATGTTCGAGGCAACCCATGGCACGGCGCCCAAATACGCCGGCAAGGATTATGTGAATCCAGGGTCCGAGATCCTTTCTGCCGAAATGATGCTTCGGCACATGGGTTGGGTCGAGGCTGCGGATCTCATCATCAGCTCCATGGAGAAATCCATCGCCAGCAAGAAGGTCACCTATGACTTTGCGCGGCTGATGGACGGCGCGACGCAGGTCAGTTGCTCGGGCTTCGGGCAGGTGATGATCGACCACCTGTGAGCAGGGTGCCGTGGTGCCGCGCTTGCGGCGCCGGCACATCTCCAGTGGCCGCCCCGACCAGCAGGTTTGGGCGGCTTTTCTTCATTGCGCTTGAATGTGGAATAGTTGGCACCAATTCACTAGGGGTCGGCAATGCTTTGAGGCCGTCGATAGAATTGATTGATGGCCACCAAACATCCTAGTATTTCTCCTGCGCTCCCGGTCCGCCTGCCCGATGGCGACGGCGCAGACTCGGTTGTGCTGGAGCGGCGCACCCAGAAGGTCAAGCCACCGCAGATGCACCAGGTGGTGATGCTCAATGACGACTACACGCCAATGGAGTTTGTGGTGGTCGTGATCCAGGAGTTTTTCAGCAAGGATCTGGAGGCCGCGACGCAGATCATGCTGAAGATCCACCTGGAGGGACGCGGGGTGTGCGGGGTCTATTCGAAAGACGTTGCCGCGACCAAGGTGGACCAGGTGCTCGATGCAGCGCACAAGGCGGGTCACCCCTTGCAATGCGTCAGCGAGCCGGTAGAGCTGTAAACATGGGCATGGATTGGGATATCGGTTGCAAATCGGATTACAGTTGAACATCACCGCAAGGCAGAAGGAAGTCACATGATTGCCCAAGAACTGGAAGTTAGCCTGCATATGGCATTTGTCGAGGCGCGCCAGCAGCGGCACGAGTTCATCACGGTGGAGCATCTGTTGCTGGCTTTGCTGGACAACCCCAGCGCGGCAGAGGTGTTGCGAGCGTGCTCGGCAAACATCGACGACCTGCGCAAGTCCTTGTCGACATTCATCAAGGACAACACACCGCAGGTGGCGGGTGCCGATGACGTGGACACCCAGCCGACGTTGGGGTTCCAGCGTGTCATTCAACGTGCAATCATGCATGTCCAGTCTACCGGAAGTGGCAAGAAGGAGGTGACTGGTGCGAATGTGCTGGTCGCCATTTTCGGCGAGAAGGATTCACATGCGGTCTATTACCTGCACCAGCAGGGTGTGACTCGCCTTGACGTGGTCAACTTCATTGCCCATGGCATCAAGAAGACCGATCCCCCGGAACCGACCAAGGCCAATGAAAGCCCGGCCGAGGCCGAGGAGGGCGGAGAAAAGAATGAAAAGCAGTCGCCTCTGGAGCAGTACACCCAGAACCTGAACCAACTTGCCAAGGACGGCAAAATCGACCCGCTGATCGGGCGTGAGTACGAGGTCGAGCGCGTGATCCAGATCCTGTGCCGCCGCCGCAAGAACAATCCGCTGCTGGTCGGCGAGGCTGGCGTCGGCAAGACGGCCATCGCGGAGGGCCTGGCCTGGCGCATCACGCAGAAGGAAGTGCCGGAGATCCTGGCCGAGGCGGTTGTGTATTCGCTGGACATGGGGGCTTTGCTGGCCGGCACGAAGTACCGCGGCGATTTTGAGCAGCGCCTCAAGGGCGTTCTCAAATCGCTGAAGGACAAGCCGCATGGCATCTTGTTCATCGATGAAATCCACACGCTGATCGGCGCAGGTGCGGCTTCTGGCGGAACGCTGGATGCGTCCAACCTGCTCAAGCCAGGGTTGAGTTCCGGTGCGCTCAAGTGCATCGGTGCCACGACGTTTACTGAATACCGTGGAATCTTCGAGAAAGACGCTGCGCTGTCGCGTCGGTTCCAGAAGGTGGACGTTGTCGAGCCGACGATCGAGCAGACCGTCGAAATCCTCAAGGGCCTCAAGTCCCGCTTCGAAGAGCACCACAACGTCAAGTATGCGGTGGCCGCCTTGCAGGCCGCTGCGGAGCTGAGTGCCAAATACATCAACGACCGCCACCTTCCGGACAAGGCGATTGATGTCATCGACGAGGCTGGCGCGGCCCAGCGCATCTTGCCGGCGTCCACGCGCAAGAAGACCATCACCAAAGGTGAGGTGGAGGAAATCGTAGCCAAGATCGCCCGCATTCCGCCGGCAAACGTGTCGAATGACGACCGGGGCAAGCTGAAAACCCTGGAACGCGACCTGAAAAACGTCGTTTTTGGCCAGGACAAGGCGCTCGATGTGCTGGCATCCGCGGTCAAGATGGCGCGTTCCGGCCTGGGCAAGGGCGACAAGCCGATTGGCTCCTTCCTGTTTAGTGGCCCCACCGGGGTCGGCAAGACAGAGGCGGCCAAGCAGTTGGCCTACATCATGGGCATCGACCTGATCCGTTTTGACATGAGCGAATACATGGAGCGCCATGCCGTCAGCCGTCTGATCGGTGCCCCGCCCGGCTACGTCGGTTTCGACCAGGGTGGGCTGCTGACCGAGGCAGTGACCAAAAAGCCGCATTCTGTGCTGCTGCTCGATGAAATCGAAAAAGCGCATCCGGATATTTTCAACGTGCTGCTGCAGGTCATGGACCACGGCACGCTGACTGACAACAATGGGCGCAAGGCAGACTTCCGCAATGTGATCATTGTCATGACGACCAATGCGGGTGCCGAAGCCATGAACAAGTCCGTGATCGGCTTCACCAACAAGCACGAAGTGGGCGACGAAATGGCCGACATCAAACGGCTGTTCACCCCCGAGTTCCGCAACCGGCTGGATGCGATCGTCAGCTTCAAGGCGCTGGACGAAAACGTGATCCTCCGGGTTGTCGACAAGTTCCTGCTGCAACTCGAAACACAGCTGGCAGAGAAGAAGGTGGACGTGACATTCACCGACAAGTTGCGCAAACATCTGGCGAAAAAAGGCTTTGATCCGCTGATGGGCGCGCGGCCGATGCAGCGATTGATCCAAGACACAATTCGTCGCGCTCTGGCCGACGAGTTGCTGTTCGGCCGGCTTACCGAAGGTGGGCGTCTGACGGTAGACCTGGAAGACACCGATCCCGAAAAAACCGAGGTCTTGCTCGACATCACACCCTTGCCCAAGAAAGAGGGCAAGGCCAAGCCGGAAGAAGCGGCAGTCGGCTAACTCTGGATCTGGAACCGGGACCGGATGGTTTCCATTCTGTCCCGGTTGACGCCGAAGTCCTTCCGGCCCAAGCGACTGGCCGAACGGAAATGGATCACGCCGCCCGAAGGGTCGAGCCAGAACTCCAGGTCGTCCTTGAATTTCAGCACGGGGGTGCTGCTTTCTGCGCGCAGGTAGTCTTCGCTCTGCTCCACGATGGCCATGCCATCCAGGGTGCGCAACACGCCAGCCAGTTGCCGCATCGCGGCAGTACCATCGCCGGAAAACTTCAGCGGGTCTATCGCGGCGTAGGCCCGCTGCGAATGAAGGGGGTACAGCGCCGCTTGGCTGCTGACGCTGTTCGGGGTGTACGAAGGTTCCCGAAGTCGCCCCCCGGCAACCCCCATTGGTTCAGGGGGAGAGCCCGCCAGCAGCCCGAGTTGCCCCGCCGCAACAACTGCAAGGGGCAGGGCCACCATGGCAATGGTCAGTCTCTTGAGAATCATCGAGGTCGGATGTCGGGAGCCCCTGACGGCACAACTGCCGCCGGATTACCGGAATCCCACCTTGTCCAGCAACTGCTGAACCTTCACCTGGTTCATCCCGACCACCGCCACAGGCAGGTTCTCGCTTTTGAATGCACCGCCGGTCATCGCCTGAAGGGCTGGATTACTGATCACCACGCCCCTTGCAACCGGCCATTCATTGTTGCCATTGGCGAAGTCGTCTTGTGCCTGCGGGCTGGCAAGGTACTCCAAAAACTTCACGGCGTTCCCCAGGTGTTTGGCGTTGCGGGCCACGGCCCCCCCCGCCACGTTGACATGGGTGCCCCAGGACGACTGGTTGGGAAATACCACCCCGACCCGGTCCATGATCGCCTTGTCTTCAGGCGCGCCAGACCGCATGATCCGGGCCAGGTAGTACGAGTTGGTGACGGCGATCGCGCATTCACCGGACGCAACGCCCTTGATCTGGTCGGTGTCGCCGCCCTTGGGCGCCCGGGCCAGGTTGCTCACCATGCCGCCGAGCCAGTCTTCGGCCTTTTGCGGCCCGAGGTGTTCCATCACTGATCCAAACAGCGACAGGTTGTAGGGATGGGATCCGGAGCGGATGCACAGTTTGCCCTTGTTGACCGGGTTGGCGAGGGACTCGTAGCTGGCCACATCTTCCTTCCTGACCTTCACCTTGTCATACACGATCACGCGCGCGCGCGTCGAGAATCCAAACCAGGACGACTTGCCCTCGGCGTCCGCCTTCCCCCGCAGGTGCACCGGGATGGCCCGGTCCAGTGCCGCCGACCGGATGGGCTGGAACAAGCCGTCCACTTCGCCGCGCCAAAGGCGCGCCGCATCCACCAGCAATATGACATCGGCAGGGGAGGCGGTACCCTCCGCCCTCAGGCGGGCAAGGATACCGGCGTCGTCCGAATCGACGCGGTTTATCTTGATGCCGGTGGCCTTGGTGAAGTTCCCATACAAGGCCTCATCCGTGGGATAGTGGCGTGCCGAGTAGATGTTGAGTGTGGCGTCCTGCGCAAATGCACCGGTAGTGCCGGCCAGGTAGAGGCTGATGGTGACGACTCGTTTGAGGTTCATGGGGTCTGGTTTGGTTGGTTACGGATGATTGCTCCGATAATAAAGCAAACAAGAATCA
>JANOUM010000190.1:0-7839 GCA_031416855.1 Rhodoferax sp.
CCTTCGACGTCGTGGGCGCCAAGGAAGCCTGGCAGGCAACCCGCAACCGGCTGTACGGCTTCATGACCGAGACCTTCCATGCCGACCTGCAGGTGGTGGCGGCCAATGACAATGACATGCAACCGCAGAGGGTTGCCGCAGCGGCCTGAACGCCACTGCCCCGGTCGAGACAAAACCCCGCCAGGCGCAAGCCCGCGGGGTTGTGTTTTTTTGGTCGAGCGCCGGGAGGCAGCCCGACGCAGCATGAGGGTGCAGGGCAAGGCGCAAACGCGCAGACAGTGCTGGAAGCGCGGCAAGCGGTGGCAACGCCGTCATGGGCGACATGGGCATGTAATCTGCTCCTTGCCTGAGGGCGCATGGCGGCGTTGCAAACGCTTGCCGTGCGTGCAGCACTGTCTGCGCGTTTGCGCCTTGCCCTGCACCCTCATGCTGCGTCGGGCTGCTTTATTGCACTCGACCAGAATAAAAACCCCGCGGGCTCGCGCCTGGCGGGGTTTTTGCATGGCGGCGTGAGGGGTCTGACCCCGGCACCCCCGGTCAGGCGGCGGCGACCTCCAGTGGTCGTATCTCGGTCATGAAGCCGTACAGGCGGTTGCGGGTCGACTGCCATGCTTGCTTGGCACCCTCGACGTCGAAGGCCAGGATCTGGTGCGGCAATCCGCCGCCACTGGCCAGCGGCACCCAGGAGCCCGGGTCGAACACGTCCTTGAACCCGAGGTTGCGGTAGTTGCGGATCAGGGCGGCGCTGCGCGCGCCGATAACCATCCAGCGCACCTGGGTGGCAAGGCAGTACTGGTAACTGGCCTTCATCAAGCTGAGCTTGACGACTGATTCGGCGCCGGCCACCACGGCCAGCCGGGAGATCTGCGCCCGGGGTTTGTTGGCCAGCCAGGGCGGCAAGGTGAGGTTGTGTTCGAGCACCAGGGGGCCGAAGCCGCTCACCTGGATCCGCATTGTGCCAATGCCTTCGCCGCTGGGCTTGTCACGACACAACAAGACGGCGGTACCCTCGGCACGGTCGAGTTCCTCGACCTGGCCGAACTTCGGCCTCAGTGCCGGATCGTGGTGCCCGTATGCGGCCGCGCGCACGGCGCGCGCCGCGCGGAAATCATCATCCGTGACGGCCATGCGCACGGAGAATGCCAACGATCCTGCTTCCATGGAAACGCCCTTTCGTGCGATCTGACGCTGCAATGCGATTGGAACAACGAACACTGTTCCTCATGCTGGCACAACACTAGCATCAATGCCGACAAATGATCAAGCAAACAAGCGCCCGTCTGCACCGCAACAACGCCAATCGACAGGCATGTTGTGGTTATCTGGGGACGTGTTCGTCCAGCAAGGGTTCCAACTGCAGTGCAGATTCGAAATGGATGGCGTGCCAACCGTGCGCGCGCGCGGCCTCGACGTTGGCGGGCAGATCGTCAATGAATACAGTACGGGCCGGTACCAGCGCGTAGCGCGATTCCAGCATACGGAAAATATCGCGCTCCGGCTTGATCGACTTGACGTCGGCGGAGAACATGCCACCGTCAAACCATTGCAGGAATGCGTGGCGCCGTTCCAGTTCGCGCGCATAGGGCGCGGGCATGTTGGACAGGAAGTACAGCCGGGGGTCGCCGTCCCGGTCGCGCCGCTGCCGCAGACGCGTCAGCAGATCGACCGTGCCGGGGATTGGCGCCAGGTGTTGCGGGATCGAAGACACCAGGGCTTGCATCGCGGCATGGGGCAGGCCGAGCCGCTGTGCCGTGCGCTGCACCACGGCGGACTGCTCCAGGGTGCCGCGGTCGAAGGCCTGCCAGTCCGCATGGTGAAAGATCGCGCCGGCCAGTGCGCCGGCCGCATCGGCGGTCGCCGCTCGCTGCGGGAACGCGCCGCGGACGATCTCGTGCGGGCGCCACGCAAACACCACGGCTCCAAAGTCAAAAACAATGTTCATCGGCATGTGTTGCATCCACTCACCCGGGCGATGCTCGAACAGTCTCGCGCTCCGGCGCGCTGCGCAGGAACTTGCGCAACGCGACGCCCAGCCGCTGCGGGCGGGTCGGCCCGATGCGCATGACGGGCGTGCGATGCCAGCTGGCACAGCGCTGGATGGCGCCTGCCAGCGCCTGCACCAGCGCATCGTCGGGCGTCACGCCGGCCTCAAGGAACAGCGCCTTGACCTCGAACACGCCCTCGGCACGATGCGCCTTGGCGTCGAGCCGGGCGACCAGACGGCCCCGGTCGAGCACCGGCAATACAAAGTAGCCGTGCACCCGGTGCTGCTGCGGCGTGTAACACTCGATACGGTAATCGAATCCGAACATGGCCGCCACCCGCTCGCGGTCCCAGACCAGCGGATCGAACGGAG
Source organism: Rhodoferax sp. (assembly GCA_031416855.1). Classification (GTDB taxonomy): domain Bacteria; phylum Pseudomonadota; class Gammaproteobacteria; order Burkholderiales; family Burkholderiaceae_C; genus CAISIP01. The sequence goes on from JANOUM010000190.1 coordinate 2,357, forward strand.
ACAACAGGCAGGTATGGCTGGCGACCAGCTCCTGGCGCCGCGCCTTGGCCAGGGCCCTGCGGTGGCTGGCATGCACATAACCGGGGGCAGCCCAGCCCTCGACACGAACGCGCAGTAGCGTGCCGTCGGCCACCAGCGGGTCGAGTTGGGCGTCCTGCAGGCGTGGCTTGATGCGGAAGTAGTCATGCACCCAGCGTGCCTGCGTCACGCCCAACGCGGCAATGGCCCGCTCGACAAAAGCCGCATGCACCTGGTCCGGCGGCGGCAGCTCCAGTTCGTGCAGGCCGGGCACCACCCGGTGCGCCAGGTCGTAGACGCGTTGAAAGTTGTCGCGCCGCGCCACCATCAGCTCGCCATTGGCGAACAGCGCTTCAAGCCAGAGCTTTTCGTCCTTCCAGCCCCACCAGCCCCCGCTGCGGCCGTCCGTGCGCACGAAGTCCGAGGACTTCACCGGGCCGCGGGCCTCGATGTGCGCCAGCAGGCGGTCGTGGTGGCCGCGTGTCGATGCGTCGCCATCGCGCGCGCGCGCCAGGCCCCAATGCTGGCGCCGCGCCCGGTTGTAGCAGCGGTGCAGTGCCAGGTCCTGGGTCGGCGCAAAGCAGGCTTCGTGGGCCCAGGTCTCGAACAGGTGACCGCGGGCGAGTGCCTGATCCAGCCACTGCACCGGGTAGTCGCCCAGGCGGGCGAACAACACCAGATACGGGCTGCGCGCCACAACATGGATGGTGTCGATCTGCAACAGCTGCATGCGCCGGATGCAATCGCGCAGCGCTGCTGGCGAGGCTGCACGTGTCGGCGCCGTCAGCAGCCCCTGCGCATGCAGCTGCAGGTGGCGCGCCTGGACCAGGCTCAACTCGGTCAAGCGGCGCGCCTGGTAGGGTCAGGCCGCACGCAGTCTGCGCAGCAGCCCCGCCGTGGATGCATCGAGGCCGGTGGCGTCCCCGCTGTGCAGGCGCGGCTCGATATCCTTCGCCAGCACCTTGCCGAGTTCGACACCCCACTGGTCGAAGCTGTTGATGCCCCACAGGCTGCCGCTGACAAACACCCGGTGTTCCTGCAACGCGATCAGCGCGCCCAGACTGGCCGGACTGAGCACATCGAGCAGCAGGAAGGTGCTGGGCCGATTGCCGGGGAAGTCGCGGTGCCCGCCGCCGTCCACCTGGCCCACCATCAGTGCCTGGGCCTGGGCCAGCACATTGGCCAGGAGCTTGTCATGGTGCCCGGGCAGGGCATGCGCCGGCGTGCGCACCGCGACAAACTCGACCGGAATCACGTCCGTTCCCTGGTGCAACATCTGAAAATAGGCGTGCTGGCCGTTGGTGCCGGGTTCGCCCCAGACCACTGGCGAGGTGCCGAAGGGCAAGGCATCACCCTGCAGGTCGACCCGCTTGCCGTTGCTCTCCATCTCCAGCTGTTGCAAATAGGCCGGCCAGCGCCGTAATCCACTGTGGTAAGGCGCCACGCTGCGGCTGGTGAAACCGAGGAAGTTGCGGTACCAGACATCGATCAACGCCAGCCGCACCGGCAGGTTGGTTTCCAGCGGCGCCCGCCGGAAGTGCTCGTCCATCGCATGGGCACCGGCAAGGAAATCGCGGAATCCCCGGGCACCGATGGCAATCGCGATCGGCAGGCCGATGGCCGACCACAGGGAGTAGCGCCCGCCCCCCCAGTCCCAGAAGCCAAAAGTCGTACTTACGCCGAACGCATTCGCCGCAGCCACGTTGGTGGTCAGGGCACAGAAATGCCGCGCAACGTCGGTTCCGCCACCCGCCTTGAACCAGGCCTTGGCCGAGTGCGCGTTGGTCATGGTCTCGGTGGTGGTGAAGGTCTTGGAGGCGATCAGGAACAGCGTGTGCTGCGGCCGGCAACTACCCAGCGTGGCGTCCAGTTCGTGGCCGTCCACGTTCGACACGAAATGCAGACGCTTACCGGTGCTGGCATGGGCGCCCAGCGCAACCACGGCCATCTGCGGGCCGAGGTCCGAACCGCCAATGCCGATGTTGACGATGTCGGTGATGCCGTCATCGGCCCGCACCATGTCGGCATACTGCAACATCACCTCCAGCGCGGCATGCACCGCCAGCAGGTCGGAATCGGTACCCGGCGCACCCGGTGCCGGGGCGGGGCTGCGCAGCAGCCAGTGCTTGACCGCGCGCTGCTCGGTGCTGTTGATCGGATCACCCGCGAACATCGCATCGCGGTGCGACTCAAGACCGCATTCACGCGCCAGCGCCAGCAGTTGGCGCTCGGTCTCGGCCGTGATCAGGTTCTTGGACAGGTCCGCAAACAGATGCGGTGCGTCCTGGCTCAACGCCTCGAAACGCGCCGGATCGCGGCTGAACTCCTGGCGCAGGTCGGGCCCGCGCGGCGCTGCGGCCCGCAGGGCGTGCAGGCCGCTCCAGGCCATGCTTCGGTCACATCGGATACGCGTCATGGACAGCCCTTCGGGTTCAGGCCGCCAGCATCAGCTGCTCGAGCTTGACAGCGTCGGCACAGAAGGCACGAATGCCCTCGGCCAGTTTGTCGGTGGCCATCGCGTCCTCGTTCAGGGCGAAGCGAAACGCCGCCTCGTCGAAGTTGACAGCCGGCAGGTCGAGCGCGCGGGCGGCTTCGGGTTGCAGCGCGCGGGCCAGCGGCTGCTCGGAAGCTGCCAGCAGGGCCAGCAACTCGGGGCTGATCGTCAGCAGGTCGCAACCGGCCAGGGCCTGGATCTGGCCCACGTTGCGAAAACTCGCGCCCATGATCTCGGTGGCAATGCCGAACTTCTTGTAATGGTTGTAGATCTGGCGCACCGAAATGACACCGGGGTCGTTGGTACCGGCGCGCGCTGCTTCGTCCCAGCTGCTGCCGGCCGACTTCTTGTGCCAGTCGTAGATACGTCCGACAAACGGCGAGATCAGCTGCACCTTGGCCTGTCCGCAGGCCACCGCCTGGCAAAACGCGAACAGCAGTGTCAGGTTGGTGTGGATGCCGCGGCGCTCCAGTTGCGCCGCCGCCTGGATGCCTTCCCAGGTTGCAGCGACCTTGATCAGCACGCGGTCCAGGTGGATGCCCTGCGCCTGGTAGAGCCCGATGATGCGTTCGGCCCGGGTCACGGTGGCACTGGTGTCGAAACTCAGCCGCGCATCGACCTCGGTCGACACCCGCCCCGGGATCAGCGACAGGATCTCGCAACCGAAACGCACCAGCAATCGGTCCATGATCTCGTCCAGCGGGCGGGTCCGGAACTGGCCCACCGTATCCTGCAACAGGCCCTGGTAGTCGGCTTTCTGCACCGCCTTGAGAATCAGCGACGGATTGGTGGTCGCGTCCTGCGGTTTGAACTGGGACAGTTGTTTGAAGTCCCCGGTGTCGGCGACAACCGTGGTGAACTGTTTGAGCGCGTCGAGTTGGTTCATGAAGGTCCGATCAGAAAGGCGCCCGCCAATGGCCAGATACAACAGCTACGGCGAACAGTCTTGAATTATCGATGGAACAAAGTTACATTTATTCGCACCAATCCAGCAACTCACGATACCACCATGTCCTTTGACCTTGTTCTGTTCGGCGGCACCGGCGACCTCACCTGGCGCAAACTCATGCCCGCCCTGTTCCAGGCGTTTCGCCATGGCACCTTGCCCGAGGGCGGACGCATCATCGGCATCGGCCGCGACGACCTGGGCGCCGCCAAGTACCGCGCGCTGATCCAGTCGCGGTTCGACAAGGTCGACCTGGCCAAACGCCCCAGCGAGGACGAGTTCGCACGATTCGCGGCGCTGCTCGACTTCGTGCAGATGGACCTCTCCAAGCCGGACGACTATGCCCGCCTGGCGCAGACGCTACGCGCGCGCAATGCCGACTCAGTGGTCATGTATGTGGCGACGGCCCCCACGCTGTTCACGACGGTGTGCGAGCAGATCGCCGCCGTCGGTCTGAACACGCCCCAGACGCGGGTGGTGCTGGAAAAACCGCTCGGCCACGACCTCGCGTCCAACCGGGCCATCAACAAGGCGGTGTGCCAGATCTTCACCGAGAAACAGGTGTTCCGGATCGACCACTATCTGGGCAAGCCGGCGGTGCAAAACCTGTTTGCGCTGCGGTTTGGCAATGCGCTGTTCGAGCCGTTGTGGCGGCGCGAACACATCGCCAATATCCAGATCACGATCGCCGAGGAACTGGGCGTCGAAAAACGCGGCAGCTTTTACGAAACCACCGGCGCACTGCGCGACATGGTGCAGAACCATGCCCTGCAGTTGTTGTGCGCCATCGGCATGGAGCCGCCGATCAATTCGCACGCCGACGCCATCCGCGACGAAAAACTCAAGGTGCTGCGTTCGCTCAAACCGTGGACGCCGGTGTCGCTGGCGACCGACGCGATCCGCGGGCAGTATGGCGCCGGCAACATGGGGGGCACACCGGTCCAGGCCTACCGCACCGAACCGGGGGTCAATCCGAGGAGCAACACCGAGACCTTCGTGGCGCTGCGCACCGAGATCTCCAATTGGCGCTGGGCCGGCGTGCCGTTCTACATCCGCACCGGCAAGCGCCTGGCCAGCCGCGACGCGCGCATCGGAGTGAATTTTCGCCCCACGCCGCACGCGATCTTCAACTCCAACATCGGGGATGCCAACCGTCTGGTGATCAACCTGCAGCCCAAGGACGGCCTGGAACTGCACCTGCTGGCGCAGGGTCAGAACAACCGGCGCAATGCGCAGACGCTCGCGCCGGTGCAACTCGACCTGGATTTCGACACCCGTTTCGGTTCCGAGCGCGTGGGCGCCTACGAGCGGCTGTTGCTGGACGTGATCGCCGGGCGCCTCAACCTGTTCGTGCGCAGCGACGAGCAGGAAGAAGCCTGGCGCTGGGTGGAACCGATCCTGGACAACTGGAGCAACGACAGCCAGGGCCCGCGGCCGTATGCACCGGGCACCTGGGGGCCGAGCGCGTCCAGCGCCATGATCGCGCGCGACGGATTTTGCTGGGCCGAAGAGTCCTGAACGCCCGCGCGCACCTGCTGATCATCGACATCCTGGCCACCTGCGTGGCGCTGGGTATCGGCGGTGACACGCTGCAGCCGCGTTTGCAGGACATGAAGGAAAACCTGCGGAGCAAGCGATACACCTGACTTCGGGTTCACCGGGCTCCAAAACCTACAGCCGCCCCTCATCGACCGCGTGGCACGCAATTCGAATGCCGGCGAGTTCCTTCAACACCGGCCGCTCCGACCGGCAACGGTCGTTGGCATGCGGGCAGCGCGGATTGAAGGCGCAGCCGGGCGGCGGGCTCAGCGGATTGGGCACCTCGCCCTGCACCGGCGTGCGCGCGCGCCCGGTGTCGTGCATCTTCGGGATCGCGTCGAGCAGCATGCGGGTGTAGGGGTGGCGCGGGTTGCCGAACAGGCTGTTCTTGTCGGCCAGTTCCACCAGCCGCCCCAGGTACATCACGCCGACCTGGTCGCTCACATGGCGCACAACCGCCAGGTTGTGCGAAATGAACAGGTAGGT
>JANOUM010000191.1:0-3033 GCA_031416855.1 Rhodoferax sp.
CTGGCCGGTGGCTTGCAAAAGATTGCGCCTCTGTTTGATAGCAATAGTCGCAGGCAATGTTGCAGAACGGCGTGGGCTGCAGGATCAGCAGCCGCGTTCGGATCGGGGGTGAAAAGTCAGATGGATTGAATAGTCGATGCACCGCCACTACAGACGCCGCGCTGGAAGGCCATCTGCGGGGGAACCATCGGACAGGGGATGCTACTGTCATGTGCAGGCTCCCCGTTTCGGACCGATCAACGATTGAACCAGTTGCCCCAATTGCCCCAGTTCGGCCAGTTGTTCCAGTTGCCCCAGTTTCTCCAGTTGTACCACTGGGCCACCGTGCCGTCGCGCGGGGCTTGCCAATCAGCCTCGACCGCATCGTGAATCGCGGCTCGCACCTCAAGCACACGCGCCTCGAGCGCCTGGCGCTCGGCCACCACGCTGGCCTGCGCTGGGGCAGTAGCCCCAATCAATCCGGCAATGCCGACCAATGCCAACAAGGCACGAAGCGTCGGATGCAGATTCGAGCGATTTTTGTTTTTTTGGCTGCTCATATAAGTCCTCCTGATGGCCGGTTGACTCCAATACGCACACAAATAGCAAAATCAACCGTATTAATGTAAGTATGTTGACTATGGGTGAATATGTCAAGGAGCCGATTCCTGTGACAGCGCAAAGTCGTAATGTCCCCTTTTGACCAGATTCAAATGTCCCCTTTGATGGTTAGGGGCAATCATGGTCGAGGTGGTGCAGATGAGTTTAAAAGCGGTAGCCCGAAAGCGATACCCTGAAGGCTGAAGGGCGCAGGTCAGCAAAAGGCCTGTCCGTGCGGTGTCCCGCTGCTACTGTTTTTCCCCCAAGTCCAATGCCGCCATGCGTGACGCAGTCAGCCTTGCAACGTTAGGCGCGTCCTGTGTCGGCCACCCCGCAAGATGCTGCACGGTGATGTTGCACAGCGCGGTGATCCAGGCATCGCTGTCGTTCAGGCACGGGATGTAGTGGCAGCCGCGCGGTTTTGAAACACTCGCAGTGGTACGGGTCGCCCAGATGCAGCGTACGCTCGGGCACGCCGTGGAAGCTCATCACCGGCTGGTCTGGTTTGCCATTGGCCAGGCAGTGCTTTTTGACCTTGCCAGCCAGCGCGGCGATGTAGCCGGTGGCGCTCGGCAGGAACGGATAACATATTCACAGGCAGGCAAGCTGATGTTGCTGCTGCCATGTCGGTTCATGCCACCGTAGAATGCTATATTAATAATAGCTATTCATATATATTGCACGAGGGCTAAAGTCAATTCTGATTGAATAAAACGGATAGGCGTAGCTTAACTTTGGAGTCTGCTTGTGTCCGTCTCGCCAACCGCCCTCGATGCGCTCAATCACTGGGCTCCCATCATCTGGCTAAAGACCAACCCCTACGCTTACCCTGCCTTGGAGGTGGTGCATATCATTGGGATCGCGCTGGTGTTCGGCACCCTCTGGATCGTCGATCTCGCCATACTCGGCAAGCTAAAGGGTTTCGAGGCCAACCTGCTGGCCAGACATGTCGTTCCCTGGACGCTGGCCGGGTTTGCGCTGGCTGCGGTCACCGGCTTGACGATGTTTGCCACCAACGTCGGCGATTTGATCGCGAATCGGGCCTTTGTGCTAAAAATGTGTCTGCTGTTCGCTGCCGGGGCCAATGCCGCCGTGCTGCACGGGCGTGGCGCAATCGATGGCGGCAGCATTTTCACGCGGTGGCAAGCACTGTTGTCCATCGTTATCTGGGTCGCGATCATTGCCTGCGGGCGATGGATCGCCTACATTTAGGAGCCTCTGCACAACTCCTCGCGGCCCGTGATAGCCCGGTCTCGGGCGGCGAGATGGACATGATGGGCGTTGAATTTCTTGCCAATAGCCGTGCTATTGGCTGCGAAATCCGCCTTGCAGCCCATCCCGATCCGGCCTACACGAACTCGCGATGAGTTATGCAAAGGCTCCTCAGGAGTTGATCATGGACCGTCGCCTTTTTGTGCTCTCCAGCCCCGCGCTGGCTTTGACCGGATTCAGCCACCCGGTGTTTGCGCACCACGGCTGGTCGAGTTTCGACGAAGCAAAACCGATCTACCTGGTGGGCAAGGTGAAATCGGTGAAATGGCAAAACCCGCACGCGGAACTTGTTGTAACCATGGCGGCCGACGCCGCACTGCCGGCCGGCCTTGCCACACGCGGCGTCCCGGCGCAGAGCAGTCCGGTAGACGGCGCAAAAATTCTCGCCGCTGCCAGCCTGCCCAGAAGGCGTGGCGACTGGACGCTGGAGCTGTCGCCCATGACGCGTATCGAAGCGTGGAAAATTCCCGAGCCAAAAGTGGGTGATGCGGTTGCCGCGGTAGGCTACACCTTCAAGGATGAAAAGGGCGCCGCCTTTGCGCGCCTCGAGTATTTGATTTTCGCGGACCGCGTGTACGGCTTGCGCTCGAACCCCGCCTGAGGCGGCTCCGAATTGAGGCGCGTCGTCGATTCAGCCAGTCCAGAGCGAACTGAAATCGATGCCGTTGTTCGCCGAGCTGACGCGGCGCGGGATAACAATAGTCGGCGCTGAAGTTGATGCTGGCGCAGAACTGTTCTGAATACGGAGCCAATGCCAAATTTTGAATAATGCCTTGACGGTACAAGTTTCCCGCCCAAGGTGGGCCAGAAAAAGCTTCGACAAGAATCGCACGCCGTGCGCAACGTTCAAAAAAATGGAGACAACATGAAAGCATCACATGGAAAAGGCCCGCCCTGGCGCCGAAAAAATCGACGCCACGGCTCGGCACTTCGCCCGGAAGGTTCGCGGCTGCCCTGCTCATCGGCGCTCTGGCACTCAGCGCAAACGCCTTCGAGCTGCCCGCCGACGGCGTGTACAAAGACCGGATTGACTGGGGCTTGATCATGGACATCACCGGTCCGACCGCCGCAGCGCAGGTGCCCTGGGTCTACGGCTTCCAGGACTACATGCGCAAGGTCAACGAGGCCGGTGGCATCCATGCCCGCAAAATCAATGTGCTGGCCGAAGACGACCGCTACGAT
>JANOUM010000192.1:0-1978 GCA_031416855.1 Rhodoferax sp.
CCTGGGCCACCAGTTGCTGCACGCGCACGAACTCTGCCTGCGTCGCATCCACGGACGCCTGGGCCTGGGCCAGCACCGCGCTGGCCGCCGAACGGCCGGTGCTGCGCAGCCCTGCCAGGCGCGCGGCCGCCTGCTGCTGCTGCGAGAGCGCCTGGGCCAGGGCGGCACGCAGCTCCTCCGATTCCAGGCGCACCAACAATGCGCCCTGGCGCACCTGGGCACCGTCGGAGGCGAGCACCTGCGCCACACGGCCGGTCACGGTACTGCCGATGTCCACCCGCGACAAGGCCTCGACACGCGCCGAGAACTGCACCGTGCGCACCAGGGGTGCCAAGCGCACCTGCACCGCGTCAACAGCAAGCGGGCGCATCCGCATGGCATAAGTGATGCCCGCCGCCAACAGCACCAGCAGGGCTGCGATCAGGATCCATCTTCTGCGGAAAGGTGCCATGCGGGGGACGCCTGCGTTCAGGCTCCAAACAGATCGGAGTTGTTTTTGGGAGGCGTGACGCCCAGGTGCCGATAAGCCGCCAGCGTGGCGATGCGCCCGCGCGGCGTGCGTTGCAGGTAACCCTGCTGGATCAGGTAGGGCTCGATCACGTCCTCTATGGTTTCGCGCTCCTCGCCGATGCTGGCGGCGATGTTGTCCAGGCCCACCGGGCCCCCGTCGAAGCGGTGCACCACGGCTTCCAGCAACTTGCGGTCCATCACGTCGAAGCCCTGCGGATCGACATCCAGCATCGCCAGCGCCAGGTTGGCGATGTCCAGCGTGATCTCGCCGCGGCCCTTCACGTCGGCATAGTCGCGCACCCGGCGCAGCAGGCGGTTGGCGATGCGCGGCGTGCCGCGCGAACGGCGGGCGATCTCCACACCGCCGGCGTCGTCCATCGGCACCTTGAGCAGGCCGGCACTGCGGCGCACGATGCGCGCCAGTTCCTCGGCGCTGTAGAACTCCAGCCGCGCCACGATGCCGAAGCGGTCGCGCAGCGGGTTGGTCAGCATGCCGGCCCGCGTGGTGGCGCCGACCAGTGTGAAGGGCTGCAGGTCGAGCTTGATCGAACGCGCCGCCGGGCCTTCGCCGATCATGATGTCGATCTTGTAGTCCTCCAGCGCGGGATAGAGGATTTCTTCGACTACCGGCGAAAGCCGGTGGATCTCGTCGATGAACAGGACGTCGTTCTTGTCCAGGTTGGTCAGCAGCGCGGCCAGGTCCTTGGGTTTTTCCAGCACCGGCCCGCTGGTCTGGCGCAGGTTGACGCCGAGTTCCTGCGCGATGATGTGCGACAGGGTGGTCTTGCCCAGGCCCGGCGGGCCGAACAGCAACACGTGGTCGAGCGCCTCGTCGCGCAGCCGCGCAGCACCAATGAAGATTTCGAGTTGCTCGCGGATCTTGGCCTGCCCGACATACTCCTGCAGCAGCTTGGGCCGCAAGGCCCGCTCCACGGCCTCCTCGTTGGGCGACAAGGGCGCGGCAGCAACCACGCGCGCGCCCGGAGGCGGGGCGAAATTGTCAGTCTGGATGCTCACGGGCAACGTGGCCGAAACAAGGGGAACGACATGGTTGCCGACTATAGCCTGCGCCAGGATCAGTCCTCAAGAAAGCAGGCCCGCATGCCGATACAACGAAGATGCCGTTGCCGAGACTCTCCACCTGGATTCGCCTGTCGCGCCGCCCTGCCCCCGCAGCCATGGTCGCCCTGTGCACCTGCCTGCTCCTGCCGGGCCCGGTCGGGATGGTGCTTGCCCAGGTCCCAGGCGCCGGCGCCCCGAAGGCACCGGTGGCGGAAACGCGCAAACCGGCGGCAAGCACCAACCCCGCCGCCAAGGCTGTTGGGGAACAGGTACGCGAGGCGGTCGAGGCCGGCGTAGACCCGAAAAAGCGCCTGACGGTGGTGGTGGAAGCGAAGGAGAAAAAGCCCGCCCGCATGCCGATCACCGAACCCAAGGCGCCCGAACACGCACCGGCAGCCCACATCGC
>JANOUM010000193.1:0-1582 GCA_031416855.1 Rhodoferax sp.
GCATCGGCCAGTGCGCGCGCGCTCCAGCGGCCGCCGGGCAACACTCGCACACGCAGGCGATCCAGCGGGTTGCCGGTGGGGTCGGGGATGCATTCGCAGCGCACCTGTGCGAACTCCTGCAGGCAGTTCTGCCAGAGCTGGAGGGCGGCCGTCTCGCGGGCCCGGATCGCGGCGTGGTCCCGTTGCATCCACGCCTGCAGCGCGGCGATCACGCCGGCGATGCTCTCCTTGCCGACCTTCATGCCGCGCCCGATGCCGCGGTTCTGCAGACTGGCCGCATCGACCAGCGCCGCCCTGCCGGCGACGATCCCGCTGGTGGGGCCACCCAGGAACTTCTGTCCACTGAAGACCACCAGGTCGGCACCCCGTGCCAGGAAACCGCGCAGATCATATTCGGAGGCCGCGTCCACGATCACCGGAACGCCCTTGGCGTGGCAGATGCGGCAGACCTCCTCGAGCGCCAGCATGGCATGTTGCACCGTCATATGCGAGACCACGAACACGGCACAGGCGGTGCTGGCGTTGATGGCCTCGTCGAGCTGGTAGCCGCGTGCGCCGCTGACCGTGCCCACCGGGACCACCCGCGCGCCGCACATTTCGATCGTCTGCTGCAGCGAGGCGCCGTATCCGACCAGATGGCCCAGCTGCACCAGCACTTCGTTCCTGAGCCCGGTGGTGTCGGGCAGGCGCTCGACGGCCAGCAGCCGCTCGCCGGTCAGGATGCCGGCCACCGACAACGTGATGGCACTGGCGCAGCTCGCGGTGACAAAGCCGGCCTCGGCGCCGGTGGCCTGCGCGACCACCCGGCTCGCGACCCGGTGCAGTGAGGCCATTTCGACGAATTCGCCCGCGATGGCCGCCATCGCAGCCACAGCCTGCGGCACCATGATCGACGCACCCAGGACGGTCATCGTGCCGGATGCATTGATGATCGGTCGCAGGCCCAGTTCGGCGCGGATGTCGCGCCCTTGCGCCCCGGTGAGCGCGGCGATGGTCGGCTCGTCCATCGGTGCGCCGGCGTTAACCGTCGACTTGCAGGATGGCCTCGATCTCGACCGTCATGTTGCCGGGCAGCGAGCCCATGCCGACCGCCGAGCGGGCATGGCGCCCCGCTTCGCCGAACACGCCGACGAGCAGGTCGGAGCAACCATTGATGACCTTGGGCTGGTCGCCGAAGGTGGGTGCGCCATTGACCATGCCCAGCAGCTTGACGACGCGACGCACCCGGCCCAGATCGCCCAGTGCCATGTGCGCCACCGCCAACAGGTTGAGCCCAGTCTGACGCGCGTGGGTGTAGGCGTCCTCGACACTCACCTCGGCGCCCACCTTGCCGGTCGGTGTGGTGCCGTCGGGGCGCCTGGGTCCCTGGCCCGACAGGTACAGGAAACCATTGGCCAGCACGAAGGGCACGTAGTTGGCCACCGGCACGGCGGGGGTTGACAGTTCCAGGCCCAGGGCCTTCAGGCGGTCATACGGTGTCATGATGTTTCTCCTTATGAAACAGAATTTGCGGCTGAAAATCAGCAGTTCAGCAACACGGGTCGCGCAGTTTCGTCCAGTGGCCAGATCGGCCGCTGCACGC
>JANOUM010000194.1:0-6415 GCA_031416855.1 Rhodoferax sp.
GTTTTGTTCTGGCTTTTTCCCGGTTCCGCGGTTGTTTTCGTTTTTGGCCTGGGGCAAAATGGAAACACGGGACCCCTCGCAGCCTCTACCGCGACAACCACCACAGGGCCGCAAGCAGCACCAGCGCCCCGGCGGCCCAGACCGACCCTGGAATCTTGGCGCCGGATCCGACCGGCTCGACGGCTGCTTCGACCGGGGCGGCAGCGGCCGGCGCAGGGTAGCGCCGCTGCATCTCGTCGTCGAAACGCTTGAAAAAGTCTTCCGCCATGCTTTTGGCCGCGCCGTCCACCAGCCGCTGGCCCAGTTGTGCCACCTTGCCTCCCACCTGCGCGTGCACCGTGTAGGCCAGTTCGCAGCCGCCCGCGTTAGGCGTCAGCAGCACCCTGGCGCTGCCCTTGCCGAACCCGGCCGCGCCGCCCTGGCCATCGAAGGTCAGGGTGTAGCTGCTGGGCGGGTTCATGTCGCCCAGCGTGATCTTGCCGCTGAACCGGGCCGACACCGGGCCGATCTTGAGCGCCACACCAATCGCGAATTTGCCGGCGTCGGTGGCCTCCACCTTGTCGCAGCCAGGTATGCAGGTCTTCAGCACCTCGGGGTCGTTGAGTGCATCCCAAGCCTGCTGCTGGGTCACCGCGAGCTGGCGGCTGGCTTGCATGTCCATGAATCGAAACTCCTGTGAGGCCCAAAGAGGGGATGGTAGGCGATGCGCGTGTGCCGTCAACGGGCCATCAGGGCGGCCAAGCTGGCGGCGAGGCCTTCGAGTTTTTCAAGGTTGTGCACCGCCAGCGTGCCATGTGCGCGTGCATGCAGGGCTGCGGCGCCCCGGGCCAGTGGCGCATAACCATCAAAACGCAACAGCGGATTGAGCCACAACAGGCGGTGGCAATGCCGGCCCAGCCAGTCGAGTTCGTGCCGCAGTTCCTGCGGCACGCCGGTGTCCAGCCCGTCCGTGATCAGCAACACCACCGTGCGGCGACCCACCAGGCAGCGTGCGTGGTGGCGCCGCAGCCCGGCCAGGGAGCGGCCGAGTAGGGTGCCACCGGCAAAGTCCGGCATCGCCGCGCCAGCCACCTCCAGCATGTGGTCGCTGTCGTCGATGGCCATGGCCGGATTCAGGTCGCTCAGCTGGGTGCCGAAGGCAAACACGTGGCGCTGGCGCAGCTGGCGGGTAGCGGCATGCAGGAAGGCCAGCAACAGGCGCGTATAACGCTCCATCGAGCCCGACACGTCGACCAGTACCAGCAGGGGCAGCGGCCGGCGTATGCGCTGCATGCGCGGCAACAACAAGAACTCACCGCCCGAGCGTGCCGCATGGCGCATCACGCCCGGCCAATGCAACCGTGCGCCGCGACTGCCGGGGCGGGTGCGGCGCGCCAGAAATTCCGGCATCGGCATGCGGATGTCGCGCGCCAGGCGCTGCACGAGTTGGTATTCGGCCGCGCTCAGGCGATTGAAATCGGCCCTGCGCAGACGCGCCAGATCACTGGCCGTCATAGCAGCGTCGGCGGCCTGGCCAGCCGGCGGCCTGGCCAGGGCCGGCGCAGAGGCGTCGCGCCAAGGCGCAAGCGCATCACGCACGCGCGGTCGGGCAGGTGCCGGTTCAAGCTGCAGCCCGGCGCCGGGCATGGCGAAGCTCGATGCCGGGTCGTCCGGCGCGGGCACCCGGAAATAGGCTTCGAACACCTCCCGGAATACCAGCCGGTCCTGCTCCCGGCACACCAACACCGCTTCAAGCACCGCACTGACGTCATCGCGCCGGTCCAGCCCCACCAGCAACAATGCCTCGGCGGCCAGGGCCAGGCGGGCGCTGTCCGTCGCCAGGCCGGCGCGGCGCAGCACCCGGCCGAAACCGGTCAGGTTGTCGACCAGGGTGCCCGCGGGCGCCTCAACCGGCGGCATGCCGTCCTGCCACCACGCTAGCCGATTCACACCGCGGTGTCCGCCGGCTCAAGCAGCCGCGCCGACAAGGCCGGCGTGAGCGCGGCCACATCCTCGCGTTGCTTGAACAGGATGCCCGCGGTGTCGGCCACCACCTCCGGATCGACCACCTGCGCGTCCAGCACCACCAGCGCACGCGCCCACTCCACGCTTTCCGCAATGCCTGGCGCACGATGAAACTGGCCGCTCGCCGTCGCGGCACGCAGGCGGGCGACAAAGTCCGCCACCTGCAGCGACAAGGCGCTCGAGGCCTGTGGCACCCGCGCGCGCACGATCGCCAATTCGCGCTCGCGCTGCGGGTAGTCCAGCCAGTGGTACAGGCAGCGCCGCTTGACCGCGTCATTGAGCTCGCGGGTCCGGTTGCTGGTCAGGATGGTCACCGGCGCCACCGCTGCGCGTACCGTGCCCAGCTCGGGAATGCTGACCTGGTACTCGCCCAGGTATTCCAGCAGGAAAGCCTCGAACGGCTCGTCGGCGCGGTCCACCTCGTCGATCAGCAGCACCGCGCCAGGCGCCGGGGCTTCGAGCGCCTGCAGCAGGGGCCGGCGGATCAGATAACGCTCGTGGTACACCTCGCGTTCCACGTCTGCGGGGCGGCGCCGGCGCTCACCGCCCGGCGTGTGCGGTTCGTGCTGCAGTTCCGCCGCGCGCATGTGCAGCAACTGGGCCGCGTAGTTCCACTCGTACAGCGCCTCGCGCTGTTCCAGGCCGTCGTAACACTGCAGCCGCACCATCGGGCGCTGCAGGGCCACGCCCAGCGCCTTGGCCAGTTCGGTCTTGCCGACACCTGGCTCACCTTCGAGCAGCAGCGGGCGCTCGAGTTTAAGCGCCAGGTAGACCGCCGTGCACAAGCGGCGGTCGGCGAAATACCCGGCCTCTTCGAGCGCCTTGGCAATCGCGTCGATCCCTGTCAAGCCAGGGCCTTCGCCACCGCGCGTTGTGCCTGCACACTGACCAGATTGGCGCGGTAGGCGGCCGACGCGTGGATGTCGCTGCTGAGGTCGGTCGCGTCGATCGGCACCGTGGCGGCGGCGGCGGCCGTGAAATTCCGACCCAGCGCGGCCTCCAGACCGGCATGGCGGAACACGCCATTGGCCGCGCCGGTAACCGCCACCCGCACCCCGGCGTCGAACTGCGCCACGAACACGCCCACCATCGCAAACCGCGAGGCCGGCTGCTTGAACTTCATGTAGGCCGCGCGCCGGGGAATCGGGAAACTGATCGCCGTGATGAGTTCGCCCTCGCCCAGCGCGGTCGAGAACATGCCGGTGAAGAAGTCGTCTGCCGCAATCCTGCGCCGGGTGGTGACCACGGTCGCCCCCAGGGCCAGCACCGCGCTGGGGTAGCAGGCGGCAGGGTCGTTGTTGGCCACTGAACCGCCCAGCGTGCCCATGGCGCGCACCTGGCGGTCACCGATGTTTCCGGCCAGATCGGCCAGTGCCGGCAGGGCTGCCAGCACCTCCGCGTGCGCCGCCACCGCTGCATGCCGCGTCATGGCGCCGATCACGATCGCCTGGCCGTCGCGGCAGATGCCGGTCAGGTCGGCGATGCCACCGAGGTCCACCAGGACCTCGGGGTTTGCCAGCCGCAGCTTCATCGATGCCAGCAAGGTCTGCCCTCCGGCCAGAACCATGGCGCCGGAGGCCGCCCGCTCGCCAGCTTGCGCGATGGTGGCGGGACGCTCGTAGGTAAAGGGATACATGGTGCGTTCTCCCGGGTCAGGCGGCGGCCATGGCGGCACGGCCCTGCACCACGGCACGCACAATATTCTGGTAGCCGGTGCAGCGGCAGATGTTGCCCTCGAGCTGCTCGCGGATCTCGGCCTCATCGGCATCAGGATGGCGGGTGCACAGGTCGACCGCACTCATGACCATGCCGGTGGTGCAAAAGCCGCATTGCAATCCGTGGCATTCCTTGAAGGCGGCCTGCAGCGGATGCAGGCTGCCGTCCGGCCGGGCCAGCCCTTCGATCGTGGTGATCGCCGCGCCGGAGACCTGCGCTGCGAGCACATTGCACGACTTCACGGCCTGCCCGTCCAGCAACACGGTGCAGGCGCCACACTGGGCGGTGTCGCAGCCCACATGGGTACCGGTGAGCTGGAGCTGTTCACGCAGGGCGTGGACCAGCAGTGTTTGGGGTGGCAGGTCGAGCGAGGCCGGTTTGCCGTTGACTACGAGTTGGACTTGCATGGGTGTGGTGCGCCTTGGCTTGAAGTTTGGAATTCGGCAAAAGCGACATCATGCCTGAGAAAGCCGGTTTCCCGACCGCTCGGCCGTGGCGGTGCGCGCCCGAAGCCGGCGCCGCCGCGCAGCAGATGCGGTGGTGGCCTTTACCGCCGATGCCTTCGCCGAGGACCGCGATGCCTGCCTGGCCGCCGGCCTGACCGACTGGCTTGCCTAACCCGTGCTGGCCGGCAGTTTGACCGCCGCCTTGGAACGCCGGGTGCCGCGTGCGGCGTGCCGGGTGCCGGATCGGTCCGTCCTGCGCGCGACTCCCGCGTGTAGTATCGAGCATGGAATTTACCCGGCGCACCGTGGCATCGGCCGCTCCCACGCGGGACGACCGGGGGCGAATCGACCAGTTGCTGTGGACGTTGGGCGACCGGTATGCACGCCCCCCGGCCAGCGCGGCATTCGCCGCCCTGGTGCACGCCGAACTGGCACGCGGATGCGCGATGTCGGGCCGATGATGGCGCAGCGGCCGGTCATTCTGGTGCTGGCGTCCGGCCGCGGTGAACGTTTTGCGGCGTCCGGCGGCAGCACCCACAAGCTGCAGGCCGTCCTGGGCGACACAACCGTGCTGCAACACACCCTCGACGCGGTGCGAGCCAGTGGCCTGCCGTGGCACCTGGAACAGGCGCCACACCCCGGCATGGGCGACTCGATCGCGGCGGCTGCCTGCGCCACACCGGATGCTGCGGGCTGGCTGGTATTGCCCGCCGACCTGCCCCTGGTGCGCCCGGACAGCCTGCGGGCGGTCGCTGATGCCCTGCAGCAGCATGCGGTGGTGGTGCCGATGGTGCGCGGCCAACCCGGTCATCCGGTGGGTTTTTCGATTGCCTGCGGGCCGGCGCTGCGAGCGCTGAGCGGCGCACAGGGCGCCGCGTCGGTGGCGCGTGCCCACCTGAACTTCCTGCTGCCCGTGGATGACATCGGCTGCATCACCGACATCGACACGCTGGCCGACCTGCAGGTGGCACAACTCCTGCTGGAGCAGCGCCGATGACGCTGCGCAGTGCGGTCGCCATCGCGGCGGCGGCGTTCGCGCTGCTCGCGTTCTGGTTGTGGACGCCGGACCGCGATCGGGCCGCGCTCGAAGCCGTGTACCTGCAAGCCCCCACCGACCTGGTACAGGTGGCCGGTTGGCGCCTGCATACGCGTGATTCCGGCCCGCGCAACGCGCCGGCCATCGTCCTGATCCACGGCTTCGGCTCCAGCCTGCACACCTGGGAGCCCTGGGCGCGCGACTTGTCCAGGACCCACCGCGTGTTGCGCTTCGATCTGCCGGGCAGCGGTCTGAGCGACCCGGATCCGAACGGCGACTACAGCGACGCCCGCACCATGGTGCTGCTGCTGGCGCTGATGGACCAACTGGGCATCGCGAAGGCGCATGTCGTGGGCCACTCCATCGGCGGGCGCATGGCCTGGACTTTTGCCGCCCACCACCCGCAACGCGTCGACCGGCTGGTGCTGTTGTCGCCCGACGGTTTTGCCGGACCGGATGCCAGTTACGGCCAACCGACGGAGGTGCCGTTGGCACTCGAATCGATGCGTTATGTGCTGCCCAGGGCGCTGCTGCGCAGGCAGCTCGAACCGGCCTATGCGAACCGCGCCGTGCTGAGCGACGCGCTGGCCACGCGATACCACGACCTGATGCTGGCCCCAGGCAGCCGCAAGGCCTTGCTCGCACGCATGCGCCAGACCGTGCTGGTCGATCCTTTGCCGTGGCTGGCGCGCATCCAGGCCCCCACGCTGCTGTTATGGGGCGAGCAGGATGGTTTCATTGCGCCGTTGCATGCCGCCAGCTTCATGCGCGCGTTGCCCAACGCAACTCTGGTGACCCTTCCCGGCGTGGGGCATGTGCCACAGGAAGAAGCCGAAGTGGCCGCGCTGGTCCTTGTCCGCAAGTTCCTGTCGCCATGACACAAGCTTCCAATCCCCGGGCGTAGCGGCATCAATCGACCAGTGTTGCGTACACCAGGTTGCGGAACAGCTGGCGGTAGTAGGAGCGCTGGTTGATGCCCTGCACCAGCATCAGCGCAAACAGGTCCTCGGCCGGGTCGACGAAGAAGCTGGTGCCGCCCATGCCGCTCCAGTAGAAGGTGCCCACCGAGCCCGGCACCGGCGTCACCCCCAGCGCGGTACGCACGGCAAAGCCCAGGCCGAACCCTTCGCCCGGCTCGATCAGGCTGGGGTTTCCCGGTATGTCGCCCAGGTGGTCGCAGGTCATGTAGTCGACCGTACGCGGCCCGAGCAGC
>JANOUM010000195.1:0-6434 GCA_031416855.1 Rhodoferax sp.
GACCAGCCGGCCGTCGGCGGGCCGCGAATGCGCCGACCACGTCACCGCCGCGCGTGCGCCCACCACCAGCACCGCGCACGGCTGGCCATCCAGATTTCGCATAAAAACCTTGGCGCGCACCAGGCCCAGTGCGGGTGCGCCCAAGGCCTGGCCAAGCGCCATGCAGTCCACCGCATGCGCGAACTCCAGGCTCAATCACGGTCACCGGCAAGGGCCCTGCCCCGGCGCTGCCGGTCATGGCATCAGGCCGGCCTTGCGCGCATCGGCATGTGCCAGGTCGAGCGACTGCGCCAGCTTGTCGAACAGTTCGTCGATCTGGGCTTCAGTGATGATCAGCGGCGGGCAGACGGCGAGGATGTCGCGCAGGGAGCGGCAGATCAGGCCGACCTCCAGGCCGGCGCTCTGCACGCGGGCCAGGATGCCGCTAGCCGGGTCGAAGGTCTTGCCGCTGGCCTTGTCCTGCACCAACTCCAGCGCGCCGATCAGGCCGACACCGCGCGTGGAATGCACCATCGGGTGCACCTCCATCGCCTGGAGCCGGCGCAGGAACTGCGGCGACAGTGCGCGCGTGCGGGCCACCAGGTCGCGCTCTTCGTAGATCTTCAGCGTTTCGATCGCCACCGCGGCGCAGACTGGATGGCCGGCGTAGGTCACGCCATGCGAAAACACGCCGTTCTTCGTGCTGCCTTGCGTCAAGCCTTCGTACACCTTGGCGCTGACCAGCGTGGCGGAAATCGGCTGGTAGGAGCTCGACAAGGCCTTGGCCAGTGTCATCATGTCCGGCTGGATCGCGTAGGTGTCGCAGCCGAACCACTGCCCGGTGCGGCCGAACCCGGTGATGACCTCATCGGCCACCAGCAGGATGTCGTTTTTGCGCAAGACCGCCTGCACCTTGTCCCAGTAGCCGGGCGGAGGAATGATCACGCCGCCCGCCCCCTGCACCGGCTCTGCGAAGAAGGCCGCAATCGTGTCTGCGCCCTCGCGCGCGATCAGCGCCTCGAGTTCTCCGACGATGCGCTCGACGAACGCCGGCTCGGTCTCGCCCGGCCTGCCGTAGTGGTGCAGGCTGGGGCAGGCGGTGCGCAATACCCGGTCACCGATCGGCAGGTCGAAATCCATGTGGTTGCCGGCCAGTCCGGTCAGGCTGGCGGACATCACCGTGACCCCGTGGTAGCCCCGCTCGCGCGCGATGAGTTTCTTCTTCGCCGGTTTGCCGATCGAGTTGAAGTAGTACCACACCATCTTGACGGCCTGGTCGTTGGCCTCGGAACCCGAGTTGGCAAACATCACCTTGGCCATTCCCAGGTGGCTCGTCTTGTCGATCAGGCGGTGCGACAACTCGATCGACGGTTCGTTGGAGCGCCCGTTGAACAGTTGGTAGTAGGGCAGCTGCTGGAACTGCCGCGCTGCGGCGTCCATGAGCCGGCGCTCCGAAAAACCGAGCGAGGTGCACCACAGGCCCGACATCGCCTCCAGGTAGCGCTTGCCCTGGTCGTCCTCCACATAGATACCGTCGCCGCGCCGGATGACGAGCGGGCCGGTTTCACGCTGCGCGGCCAGCGGTGTGTACGGATGGAACAGCGATTCGACGTCCTGCGTGACGTTCAGATCATGGGTGCGCAACATGGGGGTGCCTTTCAGGTGGATGGGCCAAGGATGCCGCTGAGGCAGCAGCGCGTCAATCGGTTCAGGGTATCGATTTTGCCCGCAGGCTGGCAACTACTGCGGCGGTATGTTGCCCAGCGCCGGGCCAAAAAAACTCTCGGCCATTGAGCCGCCACATGCCATGACAGCATCCGGCCGTGTACCGGACGGTGTCACACCTCGTAATCCACCACCCGCCGCTCGCTTGCGGCTGCGGCCACGAATGGCACGATCGCCTGGTGCAAGGGATGCGCCTGGTAGAGCGACAGCGCCTCGTGGCTGGCGAACTCCGAATACAACACCGCATCGCCGCTCGCGGCACCGGCCGAGAAGTCCAGCCCGACCTCGATTCGCAGCAGCCCCGGGATCTTCCCGCGCAGAGATTCGAGTTTCTCCCTGGTCAGGCGCGCGTTGGTCGCGCGGTCGTTGCCGTGGGCACTGTCCTTGAATTTCCAGATGACGATGTGCTTGATCATGGTTTGGCGGGCCTCTTCTTGCGCGGCGATGCGGGCGCCGGGTCCGGCACAGGCCGCGCGGCGCTGATGTCCGGCCGGGCCGGGACGTGAAATGGATAGAGATCCTGCTGTTCAAGCACCAACAGCCGCGCATTGATCTTGCGCAGAAAGTCGAACGCGACCTTCTTCTCGCGTTGCGCGATGTCGTCGAGCAGCGCGTGGTGCACGCGCAGGCTCAAGCCGTCGCAGTCGCGCGCCAACTCCTGGCCAGCGGCAGTCAGCGTGAGGATGACCGAGCGGTTGTCCGCGCGCGAACGCCGCCGGCGAATCAGGCGCTTCGCATGCAAGGCTTGCAGCTGGCTGGAGATGGTGGACTGCGGCAACACCATCAGCGTCACCAGTTCACCGGCGCGCAGTTCCTGGTGCTGCAGCAGCAGCACCAGAATGCGGGCCGAGTAGTGGTTCAGGTCGTGGGCGCGGAAATGGCGGTTGCCAATGTTGGCAATACGCGCACCCACGGTGTGGACGAGGAAGGTCAACCGGTCCTCCAGCACCAGGGGTGTGGCGGCGGGTTGCGGGGAAGGGCTGGGGGTGGATGCCATGGTGGCCGAAGATTCTAGGGCGGCGGGGCACCCGACCGCTCAGGTGCCCCGGGCCGGGCCGACCGGCGCCTGCATGAATGCCTCGAGCGTCTTGTGGAAGTGCTGCACACCCGGCTCGTTGCGCCCGAAAGTGAACGCCCGGTTGCCGCCTGCGCGCAGGGACTCCTGAATGGTGAAACCGATCGCGTAGTCCTCCTCGCTCACCGCCTTGAGCACCAACTGGCTGAAGGTCTCGGTAGCCTGCTTCTCGGCGTCGGTCACCGGCACGTGTGCCGCCAGCACCGTCTGGTGCGTGGTGGTGGTTTCGGGCGTCGGTCCGGGATAGACCTGGCTAACCAGGCAGTGGTCGCCCAAGACGCCGGATATCGCGAGGTTCGGAAAACACAGGTGGATGCGACGCAGGTGGGCCTCGGCGTTCCATTGCGCTTCGGGCACACCTTCGAGTTCGCCCAGGGTCCTGCGCCCGAACACCAGGCGCTGGTGCGGGCCATAGGCATCGTGCAGGATCAGGTTGCCGATGGTGAACTTGCCCACGGTCGCGCTGTGCACCGTGTTGTGGTGGTACGACTCGAGGTATCCGTCCCATGCCGCCTTCCAGCCCGGCCCCGGTATGTCGCGCTGCGCGTAGAGGTGCCACTGGTCGAGATGCAGCGACCCGAGCGGCGCGGCAAACGCACCAAGGAATACGTCGATGTCGAAGGACTCGCCCGGGGTGAGACCGACCCACACCACGCCCACGCGTTCGGCGCAATGCAGCTCCGTCAGCGAATGGGTGGCCGCGCTGACCTCGCCGAAGGTCGTTTCACCAAACAGCCCGGTGAGTTGCCCCTTGAGGTCGAAGCGCCAGGCGTGGTAGGGGCACACCAGACGCTGCACCGTGCCACTGCCGGGCTTGCAGATCTGCGCGCCCCGGTGACGGCAGGCGTTTATGAAGGCGCGCACGATGCCGTCCTCGGCCCGCACCAGCAGGATCGGTTTCTCCATCACGGTCAGCGCCTTGTAGCTGCCCGGCCCGGGCAGCTCGATGCTCAGGGCCAGGCCGAGCGGCAGGTGGTGGAAGATCCGGTCGACCTCGCGCCGGAACCGCACCGGGTCGCTGTAGGCCTCCACCGGCTGGTGCAGCGTGGAGGGCGCCTGGTCGGTGGTCTTGTTGTGCAGGTGCGCCAGTGCGCGGCGCGCCAGCGCGATGGAGTCATCGGCGGCGATCATCGCTGCTCCTCAATTGTTGTGGCCATAGGTACGGTCAAAGTGCTGCCATCCCGGTGTGGACTCCGGAAAGTCACCCGGCAGGCTGCGCCCACCCATGGTGACCCGCGTGGGCCCGTTCAAGGCATGGACGTAGTCTTTGGCCGGCACGTAATACAGGAACTTGAGCGTGCGCTTCTGGAACAGCCAGCGGCCATCGACCCGGCGGTACTCGTCGTCATAGCGCATGCCGGAGACACTCGCCTCGTTGTCCGGGCAGGTTTCAGCGTGGCTCAGCACCAGGCCGGTGGCCCGATCCGGGCTGGCGCTGTCGAAATGCACGAAGTGGTCGTGCGTCCAGTGGTAGCCCGGCCCGCGTATCCTGAACAGCCGCACATACATGGCCAGGATCGCGTCGCGGCCACGGGCTTCCAGCAACTTGCTCGGTGAATCCAGCACCGCATCTTCGGCAAACTGCGTGCGCAGCCGCTCGATGTCGTGTTCATCACAGGCAATCGCATAACCGCTGACCAGTTCGGCGATCGCTACCCGGGCTTCGAGTTGCGCCACCCGGCGCGTCAGGCTCTCAAGTTCGGTCACGGCGTGGCTCCTCGGGAATCATGGTGATGGCCTTCCAAAGCGTCACGCGGCACTCGGGCCGCTGGCGCAACGCAACAGGCGCCGCGCGTTGTCGGCGAGTTCGGGCGCGATCGGTGCATGCTCGCCGGGCGGCGCCGCATCCGGCGCATCCCAGCCGGCGAAGTTCGTGCCGTACACCAGGTGCTTGCCGCCCACTGCGGCGGCCAGCAACTGCAGCACCAGCGGGTGGTCGATGTGGGTGTCGAACCACAGGCGCCGGATACGTTCCTCGAAAGCGCCCTCGGCGCGCAGTGCCGGCGGCGACCAGGGGCGTTTGCGCGCACCTTTGGCCATACGGCCCATCAGCAGTGCCGTGGCGCCGCCGCCGTGGCTGATGCAGAGGTCCAGGCCCGGATGGCGGTCGAGCACGCCACCGTAGACCAGCGTGGCGACGGCCAGGGTTTCCTGCGCCGCGAACCCGGCGATGATGTCAAGCTCGAAACGCCTGAGCGCCGGGTCGCCCGGCGGGCCGTCGATGCCGGCCGGGCCGGGATGGATGAACAGCGGCACATCGAGGCGCACCGCCTCGGCATACAGGGCATCGAAGGCCGCATCGTCCAATGCCAGCGGCGCATCGGTACCGAACCCGGCGCCGACCAGGCCGAGTTCGGTGACCGCCCGGCGCAACTCGGCCGCCGCCGCCGCCGGGGCCTGCAGCGGCAATGCCGCCAGACCGGCCAGACGGTCCGGGCGCTGCGCCACGATCGACGCCAAGGCATCGTTGTGGACGCAACAGAAGCGGATCGCATCCTCGGGCGCAATGAAATGCAGGTAGGTCAGCGGATTGGGCGACACGACCTGGAAGTCGATGCCGTGTTGGGCCATCTTCTGCACCCGCAGGTCCGGGTCCATGAACGGGCTGCCGACGTACTTGACGCCATTGAGGCGGTAATTGCGGCCGACCTGGAAGAATGGCGAGCCATCGGGGTTCTGGCCCAGGAACGGGCCGTGCACGCCCGCAGCACCTATCGTCTGCTCGATCACGATATGGGCATGCAGGTCGATCACCTTGGCGTGCGCGAGCGCAGGGTTCTTCATCGGGGGTGCCTCCTGGATCGTCGGCCCGGTTGTCGCGCTGGTGGCAGCAGGGCCATTTGCAACCATCTCAATTAAAACGATTTCGCTGAATGTACCCGTGCCATAATTTTCAGTCAATGTGCACCGGCAGCCGGGTTATTCCCCCGGCAGCGGATCCGCGGCACGGGAACAGCAGCACTCAGCATGGAGCAGTCTTCATGAAACTTGCATTTGTCACCGGAGGTGGCGGCGACATCGGCGCGGCGATCGCCGAGCGTGCCACGGCGGCGGGTTACCGCGTGGCACTGGTCGACCAGGACGGGGAGCGCGCGCGCGCACGCTCCGGGCTGCTGGCCGGCGCGATCGGGCTGCAGTGTGACGTCACGGACGAAGCCTCGGTGCTGGCGGCGCTCGACGCAGCACAGGCGCAGTTCGGTGCCGATCCCGACCTGGTCGTCAATTGCGCGGGCACGGCGCGCTTCAAGCCGCTGATCGAACAGACCCTGGACGACTTCCGTCGGGTGCTGGACGTCAACCTGGTGAGCGCCTTCATCGTCGGCCAAGCGGCCGCCCGGCGCATGGCGGCGCGCGGATCGGGCAACATCGTCAACATCACCTCGATCAACGGCGTGACGCCGGCGCCTAACAGCGGCGCCTATCCGGCGTCCAAGGCCGGCCTGGCCAAACTCACCGAATTGATGGCGGTGGAATGGGGCCCGCTGGGTTTGCGCGTCAACGCGGTCGCGCCCGGCTTCATCGACGCCGGCCTGTCGGCGCCCTTCTTTGCCAACCCGGCTGTGCGCGAGCTGCGCTGCAACGCCGTTCCGACGCGACGGCTCGGCAGTGCGCTGGACATCGCCGATGCCGTGGTCTTCCTCGCGTCGGACGCCGC
>JANOUM010000196.1:0-1671 GCA_031416855.1 Rhodoferax sp.
GGGCCGTTGTTGCCCAAGGTCGGCGGCATGCCGATGCTCGGATCGATGGGCTGGGCCGTGATATCACTGACCCTGCTGGAGGCGGCATTTGTCGCCGAGATATTCCGCGCCGGCATCGAAGCCGTACCCAAGGCAATGGTCGAGGCCGCGCAGTCGCTGGGATATTCGCGCCCGCAGATCTTTCGGCGAATCGTCCTGCCGCTGGCGCTGCGGGTCACGATGCCGGCCATGACGAACAATCTGGTGAACCTGGTCAAGACCACGACGCTGGCCTACGCGATCGCGGTTCCGGAGCTTCTGTACATGTCGGCCCAGATCTGGTCGGAACAGGTCAACGTGCCGGAGATGATGGTGGTCGTGCTGATCTCCTACGTGGCCATCGTCGGCGTCATCACGCTTGTCATGCACCGGCTGGAAGACCGGTTGCGTGTACCGGGATTCGGACAATGAACAAACCGGGTTCCCGACTGGATGTGATGCTGCCACTGCGCCTGGGCGCGCAGCGGCCCTGGACGGGCGACCGCTCCAGCGGCAGTTCGCTGTTCACCGCGCGTACCGGCGCGTTGTTGCTGGCCATGCTGGTCGCCTCGGTGGCGATGGCACAGGTGCAGACCCGCGACGCCAGCGCCAGCGTGATCGACCTGCTGATCAAGTGGACGCCGTTACTGGCCGGCGGATTCGGTTTCAACCTGCTGATCAGCGCACTGGCGATGCTGGTGGGCACGTTCGCCGGTCTATTGTTGGGGTTTGCCCGGATATCGCTGATGGCACCAGTGCGCGGCAGCTCCTGGATCGTGGTCCAGTTTTTCCGCAATGCACCGTGGCTGGTGCTGCTTTTCTTCGTGATGTTTCTGATGCCGTTCGAGCTGCGCCTCGGTGGCCTGACGGTGCCGTTTCCGGACTGGGTCAAGGCCACGCTCGGACTGGCGCTCCCGATCATGGCCAACTTCGCCGAAATCGTGCGTGGAGCGGTACAGTCGATCCCATCAACGCAATGGGAGGCGGCGCGTTCACTGGCGTTCTCGCGCCGTCAGACGCTGTGGCAGATCATCTTGCCGCAGTGCATCAAGCGGATGCTGCCACCATGGATGAACTGGTATGCGATCCTGACCATGGCGACAACATTGGCGTCGATCGTCGGCGTAAGCGAAGTCATGACGATCACCGGGCGCGTCACGGCCGCCGAGGGGCGCACCGACCTGCTGATCCCGATCTACAGCTATGTGTTGCTGTGGTTTTTCATCTATTGCTATCCGATCGCGCTCTGGACCACACGACTGGAGCTGCGTTATGCCGAACGCTGAACCGAGAGCTCCATGGATCTAGACCAATTCCTGCACCGGCACGACATCGCGCTGGTGCGTCAACCCGATCCGGCGGTCGGGGCCTGCACACCATCCGATCTGCCGGTTTTGAAGCCGCCCGCCGCTACCGGCCATTGCGCGCGCGTCGTCGATGTGCCCGTCAGGACCGGGCAGGAGGCGTTTTCATGAGTAAAGCGCATTCTGGAACTCCGATTGTTCGCATCGTCGATGTGCACAAGGCGTTCGGTGCGGTGGGCGTGCTGCATGGCGTCTCGATGACTGTGCACGCCGGCGAGGCGGTATGTGTCATCGGACCCTCGGGGTCCGGCAAGTCGACGCTGCTGCGCTGCATCAATGGGCTGGCGGG
>JANOUM010000197.1:0-3634 GCA_031416855.1 Rhodoferax sp.
CTGGTGGCAGCCGGCCTGGGAGCCGGCACGGGCTCGGACCTGGCGCTGGAGACCGCACCAGCCGGAACGCGCGCTGGCGCCACCGGCTGTGCCGCGGGTGCTGCTGTTGATGCTGGTGCAGCCACCGCCGGCATAGCGGCAGACTTGACCGGGGCGCGCGCAGGCGCTACCGGTTGCGGCACGGCTGATGCTGGTGCGGCCACCGCTGGCACGGCGGCAGGCTTGGCGAGCGCCGGCTTCGGTGGCTGGTCAGCCACGGCAGGCGCTGGCGCAGCGGACTGCGATGAGCGTGCTGCCGGTGGTGCAGCGGCTTGTGCCGGTCGGGGCGCCGACGCCACCGGCTGCCCACGTGCCGGGACGACGGCAGCGGGCTCCGGCTGGACGCCCGGCCTGCCGGCTTGGGCGGGTGCCGACGCCACCACCGCCGGGCGCGGGCTGTTTTGCACTGGTGCAGAAACGGTAGCTGCAGCCGATGCGGGCGGCACGGCGGCTACCGCCGCACTCGACGGGGCGGTGGCCGCTTGCGCGCCCTCGGTCCTGGCACTGGCGATTCCGGGCCGAGCAACCGATGCCGCAGGCGCAGGCAACACCGCGCCCGGCGCAGCTGCAACGGGTGCCACCACCGTCACCACCGACGCAGGCGCTGCCGCAGACGCTGCCGCGACCAGTGCCTTGCGCGCCGCATCCACGAGCGGCTGGCCGGGATTGGCCGCCAGCTGCTGCTGTTGCGCCACGAACCCGACGCGGGCCGCAGGTGGTGCTGCATGGGCCACCACGGGCCGATCGAACACACGGGCTGGCGGCTTGTCTCCCACCACTGCAGCGCCGCGCACACTGATCGCCGTGGGTGCCACGGCTGCCACCGCCGCCACCACCGCACTGGCCACCGATTGCGGCGCGACCTGCACGGCCGCCCTGGCCACTGGCTGCGACTGTGCGAACGCGGTGGCAGGCACCACCACCACGGCGCCCGGCACCTGTCGGTTGGCATATACCACCTGGGTCACGTTGGTGGTGTTGTAGGTGTTGTTGACCACCGTGTTGTTGACGACCGTATTGTTGACCGTCGTGTGGCCGCGGTTGACGTTGTCGATATAGCCACGGCTCACCTGGTAGGCCGGCTGGTAGACCTCCCGGGGCGCCAGGGGAAACCAACCCACACCACCCACGTTGCCGCTGGCGTTGCTGACCTTGAAATTGTTCCCGCCGATGAATGCGACCAGCGCCGGTGCGTATACAGCCGGAGTCCTGGCGGGGCCGGGCACCCAGCCCCAGGTCCCGGCCATGTTGGTCCATCGGCCATAGTGAGACACCGCATAGCCCCAGGGCGCGTCATCGACCCAGGTCCAGCCCCACGGATCGATCCAGGACCAGTGGCCATCGCGGTACGGCGTCCAGCCAGCCGCGACCCGGCTCGGCACCCACACGTTGCCATAGGTCCGGTCGCGGCGCCAGGTACCATGCGCATCCAGATCCTGGTAACCGACAACATCGGGCGATACGAAGCTGGTCGACGGCGACCTGTCGAGTCGGCGGTCGCGTTCGCTGGCCCAGCGGTCAAACCTGTCCGGCACCGGGCGCGCGACCACCTGGTAGTCACGCAGGCCGGTGCCGTAGAAGCGGTAGGGTTGCTTGGCATCGACGGTGTAGGCAGCGCCTTCCCCGTAGACCTGTGCCCGGCCCGAACGCACAATGACGTCGGTGGCATTCTCGCCCGGATCGACCACGATCCGGTAGTCGCCGCTTTGGCGCACGGTGAAGGCCAGATTGGGCGTATCGACCTCGAACACCTGGTTGGGCCCGAGGCGACGCACCCGCAGGTTCATGGTGCCCTGCGTCATCTGCAACTGCACGATCCGATCGTCGAGGTTGAGTACGGCCAGGCTGGTGCTGCCGCTCATGCGGATGCTGGCACCACCGACCTGGATTTCCGCCCGCGCTGCGGCATCGGTCCACAGGCGGTCGCCATTGGTCAGCGGCCGATTGACCGTCGCCCGTACCCAGTCGGTTTCACCCGCCGGCGAGAAACTGACGGCGCCGCCCGTGTAACCCAGCCGGGCGACCCGCGATGGTGGATCAGCGCTGACCCAGCCGCTGAAGGCCAGCAACAACAAACCGGCGGCAAGGGCAAAGGCGCGAACTCTGTGTGTGTGCATCTGCATGGTGTGGCCTCAAAGTGGCAAAACGTGTCAAAGCGAATCGCAACCGGCGATGCCGGTGGCACAACGCTGGCGATAGGCCTACAACGCGGTAGGCCCGCATCGGGTCGGCCGCCTTTACGTTCCGTTGCAAAGAAGCGCGCATGGCAGCACGGCCCGGCGCGTCACCGCCCGGCCCTGCACTAGCGAAAAAAGATGATGATCAGGATGATGATCAAAAGGACGCCGCCACCGATGTACATACCCGTCTCCTTGTCACCACGACCGCCGCAGAAAATGCTGGAGCGGGTGATGCTGCCTGCATTGAAGCAGCCGCGGTACCGGCCGTCCGTGTGGTGCCATACACAAGAACGCGAACGGGCCACGGTCAGGCAAACTACCCGCTATGCGCGCCGGGCGTCATGGCGCCACGGCAACATCGCGCGCGGCCCGGTGATGACGGGACGGCGCCAGCTCACACCACGCAAAGGAATCCTCATGGCACAGTCGACACGATGGCAGCAGCGGCCCGAGGGCTCCACCTGGGGCGACTTCGGCCCGGACGACCAGTGCGGCCGGATGAACCTGCTCACGCCGGACAAGGTGCTGCAGGGGATCCGGGAGGTCCGCGAAGGGCTGACCTTCAACCTCAGTCTGCCGCTGGACTACCCCGGAGGCAATGTGCTCAACCCGCGCCGCCTGCCACCCGTGTTGCGCCCGACCCTGCGCAATGGCAAGCCGAACATGAACTACCAGCTGCGCTGCGACGACCCGTCGTGCACCGACGTGATCAGCGACGACCTGGTGGTGATGCACCTGCAGTACAGCACGCAGTGGGACAGCCTGGCGCACGTCGGTTCGGTCTTCGATGCGCAGGGCAGCGGGGAGCCGCAGGCGCTCTACTACAACGGATACCGCGCCGGCATCGACGTGACCGGGCCTGCGTCGGCGGCCGGCGCGGGCATCTTCGACTTTGCCGCGCTGCGGCAGGAATCGACCTCGCGAGCAAGCAAACTCGGCATCGAGAATATGTCCGAACGCTGCGTGCAAGGCCGCGCCGTGATGATCGACCTGCATGCCCACGTCGGGCGTGAGCGGGTACTGGTCGACTTCGATCGGCTGCAGGAAATGATGACGAAGGACGCGGTACAGGTCGAGCCCGGAGACATGGTCTGCCTGCACACCGGCTTTGCCGAGATGCTTCTTGAGATGAACCGGCAACCCGACGCGCACCGGGTCGAGAACAGCTGCGCGGTGCTCGAAGGGCGTGATCCGCGGCTGCTGCAATGGATCACCGACAGCGGGCTGGTCGCATTGATTGCCGACAACTACGCAGTCGAGGCCCATCCGGCATCCAGCCACACCGGCAGTTGCGCCGCATTGCCACTGCATGAGCACTGCCTGTTCAAACTGGGGGTGCACCTGGGCGAGATCTGGCACCTGACGCCCCTGGCCGCGTGGCTGCGGGCCCACGGCCGCAACCGCTTCCTGCTGAC
>JANOUM010000198.1:0-2022 GCA_031416855.1 Rhodoferax sp.
CACCAGGGGCAGGCGGCCCGGTTCGAAACCGCGCGGGGCGCCCTGTCGGTCCAGCGCAATGCCACCGTGCTGGCCGGCCTGAAGCGCCAGGTGGGCGACATCGACATCCTGGAAAAGCAGATCGCGCTGGAACAGTCGATCAGCGGCAGCCCGCTGGTGCTGGGCAACAAGGTGAGCCTGTTGCAAGACGGCCCGCTCACCTACGCAGCCATGTTCGATGCGATCCGCGCGGCGCGCGACCATATCAACCTGGAGTCCTACATCATCGAGGACGACGCAATCGGCCGCCAGTTCGCCGACCTGCTGCTGGCGCAGCAGGCGCGTGGAGTGCAGGTCAGTATCGTGTACGACAGCGTGGGAGCCATAGGCACGCCCCGCAGCTATTTCGACCGCCTGCGCCAGGCCGGCGTCGCGGTGCTCGAATTCAATCCGGTGAACCCGCTGGAGGCGCGCGACGAATGGCTGCTGTACAACCGGGACCACCGCAAGCTGCTGGTCGTCGATGGTCGCGTTGCGTTTGTCGGTGGCATCAACATCAGCAGCGTGTATGCCTCGGGTTCGGTGGTCCGCAGGCCCGGCAAGCGCTCCGCCGCAGTTGCCGATCCCGCGGCGCCCGGCACGCCGGTATGGCGCGACACGCACCTGCGCATCGAGGGCCCGGTGGTGGCCGAATTCCAGCGCATGTTCCTGCAGACCTGGGACAAGCAGCGTGGCAAAGCGCTTGCGGCACGCAATTATCTGCCGGCGTTGCAGCCGCAGGGCGACGACATCGTGCGCGCCATCGGCAGCAGCCCGGACGATCCGTTTGCCATGATGTACCTGACGCTGATGTCGGCCATCGGCAACGCCCAGCAGCAGATCTACCTGACGCAGGCGTATTTCGTGCCGGACCCTCAACTGGTCGCGGCATTGCTGGCCGCGGCCGCGCGCGGGGTCGACGTGCGCCTGATACTGCCGAGCTTCTCCGACTCCCAACTGGTGTTTCATGCCGGCCGGTCCCACTACAAGAGCCTGCTCGAAG
This sequence comes from Rhodoferax sp., assembly GCA_031416855.1. Lineage (GTDB taxonomy): Bacteria > Pseudomonadota > Gammaproteobacteria > Burkholderiales > Burkholderiaceae_C > CAISIP01. Next base: position 1,022 of record JANOUM010000198.1, read on the forward strand.
GTGGCGTCAAGCTGTACGAGCGCTCGGGTGCGCTGCTGCATGCCAAGACCGCGGTGATCGACGGCGTCTGGTCCACCGTGGGGTCGACCAACCTGGACTGGCGCAGCTTCATGGACAACGACGAAGTGAATGCCGTGGTACTGGGCCGCGGCTTCGCGCTGCAGATGCGCAGCGCCTTCGAACAGGACCTGAAGGCCTCGCAGCCGGTCACCCGGGAGGCCTGGGCGGCCCGCCCGTACGAGTACCGGATCAAGGAGTGGTTCTCCCGATGGTGGGAGCGGCTGCTTTAGGAGCTGCCGCCCGCAACGTTGCTCGGGGCGGGCCAATAATGGCGCGCTCCGTCGGCCTGTCGGCCTCATGGAGCCGCTCATTGTTGCGCCGGCGCGCTCCACGTTGTTGACCTGCGGTCGCGCCACTGCTCGGGTGCACGGCGGACGGAGACGCGTGTGCCTGTAGCGGATGTCCTGGGCGCCGCCGCTGTTACTGGATCAGCCCGTTCTTGAGGGCGTGGTAGGTGAGGTCGCTGTTGGAGCTGAGTTTCATCTTGTCCAGGACCCGTGTCCGGTAGGTGCTCACGGTTTTCACGCTGAGCGACATGCTCACCGCCATGTGGCCGATGGTTTCGCCCCGGGCCAGACGCAGGTAGACCTGCAGCTCGCGCTCCGACAGCTGCTCGTGCAACGGCTTCTTGCCCCCGGTCCCGGGCCGCCGGCCAGCCGCTCGGCCACCCCTGCGGTGATGTATTTGCGCCCGCGCGCCACGGTGCGGATGGCGCGGACGATCTCCTCCGGGTCGCAGTCCTTGTTGAGGTAGCCGCTCGCGCCCTGGCGTATCAGGGTGGTGGCATAGTGCGCCTCGGGGAAGCCGCTCAGGATCAGCACCGGCAGTTCGGGTGCGCGTAACTTGATGGCTACCAGCGCGTCCACACCGCTTTGCCCGGGCATGGCGATATCCATCAGCACGACATCCACGTCGCCGGCGCGCACGATGTCAAGTGCGTC
>JANOUM010000199.1:0-7938 GCA_031416855.1 Rhodoferax sp.
CCCCCGCTCCGCTACGATGCGCTGATGCGCAAATCCAAAGACGACAAATCAGCCGGGCTCGGCAAGAGCGACTACTACGACGCACTGGCACCGCTGCAGCTCGAACTCAACGACCTGGCCCGTTGGCTGCACCAAACCGGCCGACGGCTGGTGGTCGTGATCGAGGGGCGCGACACCGCCGGCAAGGGCGGTGTCATCACCGCGATCTCGGAGACGCTTAATCCGCGCTCCTGCCGCACGGTGGCACTGTCCAAGCCGAGTGAGCGCGAGAGCAGCCAGTGGTACTTCCAGCGTTATGTGCCGCACCTGCCGGCGGCCGGCGAAATCGTGTTGTTCGACCGCAGCTGGTACAACCGCGCAGGTGTCGAACGTGTCATGGGTTTTTGCACCGAGGCGCAGACAAAGACCTTCCTGAAGCAGGCGCCGGTGTTCGAGAGGATGCTGGTTGACGACGGCGTGTTGCTGCTCAAATACTGGCTCACGGTGGACCAGGCGCAGCAGGAGGAACGTTTTGCCGAACGCCTGAGCGACCCCCTCAAGCGCTGGAAGCTCAGCCCGATCGACCTGCAGGCGCGCGAAAAATACGCCGCCTACGGCCGCGCGCGCAACGCCATGCTCGACGCCACCCACAGCACCCATGCACCCTGGACGCTGGTGGACTTCAACGACCAGCGCCGCGGTCGGCTGTCATTGATCCGTCACCTGCTCGACCAGATCCCGGACCACCAACTGCCGGAGCCGGTGTTCGAGTTCCCGCCGCTGGCGAACAAACTGCAGCGCGAGCGCTTCGGAACATCACACAAGCCGATTCCGTCCTGGCGCTGACCGCCGGCGGTCCTGGTGGCGACCGGCCTGGACTGGTTTTTGGCCGGATTTTATTTGTCGCGTATTTAACCCCGGTAAAATTATCGGATCCAACCGTACCGGAACCGCGTCATGGCCGACTCCACGCGCATGTTTGTCGCCTTTGAAGGCAAGACCTGCATTGCCCGCGGACCATTGGCCGATGTCGCCCTGTGTATCCAAACCGTGCAGGCGCTCAACCCGACGGCACCGCTGCTGGTGTTCGACGCGTCCAGCCGCGAGTTGGTCGATTTCACCCATCGCGGCACGCCTTCGGAGATGCTGCACAAACTGGCCGGCGACCTGGCTGGATTTGAAGATGCGGCCCGCGACCTGTTCGCCGGCCAGCGGGAGCGATTTGCCAAACTGCTGCTGCCTTGGCCAGAGGACGTGCGCACCCACCTGATGCAGCTTGCCACCGTGGCGTTCGGCGCCCCGGCGGTGGAGGCACCGCGTCATGCGTGACCCCCTGCGCGCGCGCGCGGCTGCCATGCCCTTCATCATGATCACGGTGCTGATCGACATGCTGGCCATCGGGCTGATCATTCCGGTGCTGCCGGCTCTGGTCGGCCAGTTCAGCGGCTCGCAGGCGGACCAGGCATTCTGGTACGGCGCCGTGGCCTTTGTGTTCGGGTTCGCCAACTTCTTCGCGTCGCCGATCCTGGGCGCACTGTCCGACCAGTACGGCCGCCGGCCGGTACTGTTGCTGGGGTTTTTCGGCCTGGGCGTGAACTTCTTTGCCACCGCCATGGCCACCAGCCTGGCGATGCTGCTGCTCGCACGGGTCGTGGGTGGTGCCATGCAGGCCAACGCGGCGGTGGCCAATGCCTATGTGGCCGACATCACCGCACCTGAGCACCGCGCGCGCCGCTTCGGTATGCTGGGCGCCATGCAGGGCCTGGGATTCATCGTCGGGCCGGTGATGGGTGGCCTGCTCGGCTCGATCGACCTGCAGCTGCCCTTTTTTGTGGCCGGCGGGCTCACCATGCTCAACCTGCTGTACGGTTATTTCGTGCTGCCCGAATCGCTGGCCGGCGACAAGCGCCGGGCCTTCCACTGGAGCGCCGCCAACCCGCTGACCGCCCTGCGCGCGCTGGCGCAGCTCAAGACCGTCGGGCCGCTGGTGGGGGTGGTGGCCTTGAGCGGCCTGGCGCAATTCATCCTGTACACCTGCTGGGTGCTCTACACCACCTTCAAGTTTGGCTGGGGCCCGCAGGAGAACGGCTGGTCGCTGGCGGTGGTGGGGGTGGTGTCGGTGGCGGTGCAGGGTTTCCTGATGGGGCGCATGTTGAAGCGTTTTGCGCCCCCGCGACTGGCGATCCTCGGCCTGGTGTCCTCCACGCTTGCGTATGCCTTGTGGGGTGCTGCCACCCAGGGCTGGATGATGTTCGCCATCATCGCGGTCAACCTGTTCGGCGTCACCGTCACTGCGTCGGTGCAAAGCATGATCTCGTCGGCTGCCGACAGCCGCAGCCAGGGGCAAACGCTGGGGGCCGTGAGTTCACTGGGCAGCCTGATGGCCGTGCTGGCGCCGATGGTCGGTGCGCCGCTTCTGGCCATGGTGTCGCACTTGCCCCAGGGCGACTGGCGCATCGGCGCGCCGTTCTACTTTTGCGCGGTCTTGCAGGCGGCATCGCTGTGGCTCGCGGTGCACCACCTGCGGCGGCACCGGGCACGGGCGGCGGCCACCTGAGTTTCCTGCGCCGCCATCTGCCGCGACTCGATTCCCCTGCTTGACAGCCTGGCTGTCGCGGCGCGGGTTTTCTCCGATGCCCCCGGTCAATGGCTCGCCGACTCGCATCGCCGTTCTGCCTGCGCGGCGCCGGTTGTACCGGGTCGAATTCACCCTCGATCCGCAACCGGAACTCGACTACGACATGATCGCGCTGGTGGAGATGGCGCGGCAGTGACAATCGTTACACCGCGACAGCCGCGGCAACAACCCGGGACACCCATGACCAGCAAGCCCTACGACATCGTCGTCCACGGCGCGACCGGCTTCACCGGGCGCCTTGTGATCGAATACCTGCTGCAGCACTACCCGGTGGGCAGCGGCGTGCGCTGGGCCATGAGCGGGCGCAGTGCCGACAAGCTGGCTGCGGTGCGCGAAGAAGTAGGCGCACCGGCAGACACACCCCTGGTCGTGACCGACAGCGCCGACGCGGCCAGCCTGCAGGCATTGATGGCGCAGACCCGGCTGGTGCTGACCACCGTCGGCCCCTACCAGCTGTACGGCAACCAACTGGTGGCCGCCTGCGCCGCGTCCGGTGTGGACTACGTCGACCTGTGCGGCGAGCCGGCCTGGATGCGCAAGATGATCGATGCGCACGAAGCCTCGGCCAAGGCCAGCGGCGCGCGCATCGTTTTCTCCTGCGGCTTCGATTCGATCCCGTTCGACCTCGGCATGCTGATGCTGCAAAACGAGATGCGGGCGCAGTTCGGCACCACTGCCAGCCGGGTGCGCGGCCGGGTGCGCAAGATGAAGGGCACTTTCTCCGGTGGCACCGCGGCAAGCCTCAAGGCCACGATGGCGGCCGCCATGCAGGATCCGGGCGTGATGGACCTGCTACGCAACCCGTTCTCGCTGACACCGGGCTTCGAGGGGCCACGCCAGCCCTCGGGCAACAAGCCGACACTGGAACAGGATCTGGGCCTGTGGGCAGCGCCGTTCGTGATGGCAGCCATCAACACACGCAATCTGCACCGTTCCAACTTCCTGCTCGGCCACGCCTGGGGCGCCGACCTGGTGTACGACGAAATGATCCTCACCGGCCCGGGCGAAAAGGGCGAGGCGGTCGCCCGGGCCGTGGCGGCGGACAAGTCGCTCGGTGCCGAAGGCGGCCCAAAGCCCGGTGAAGGCCCGTCGCGGGCCGAGCGCGAAGCCGGCTTCTACGACGTGTTGTTCCTGGGCCAGGACGCTGCCGGGCACACCGTACGCGTCGGCGTCAAGGGCGACCGGGATCCGGGTTACGGGTCGACCTCCAAGATGATTGCCGAGGCCGCGGTATGCCTGCTGCAGGATGCAGGCGGCACAACCGGCGGCATCTGGACACCGGCCTCGGCGATGGGTGTGGCGCTGATCGCCCGGCTGCAGAAAAGCGCCGGCATGGCATTCGCCGTGGAGGCTTCTTGACGCAGCAGGCCCGGTAGCTGCGTTCATCCACCAGACGCCCGCCCCATGCACCCCGGAAAATACGCAAAACTGCACGCCGACCGGCCCGCCTTCATCATGGCATCCACCGGCGAGGCCATCACCCATGGCGAACTGGAACAGCGCAGCAACCGCCTGGCACACCTGCTGCGCGCGCAGGGCCTGCAACGGCTGGACCACTACGCAGTGTTCATGGAGAACAACCACCGCTTTTTCGAGGCCTGCATGGCGGGTGAGCGCGCCGGCCTGTACTACACCTGCATCAACTGCTACCTGACCGCCGACGAGCTGGCCTACATCGTCAACAACAGCGAGTCGCGGGTGCTCATCACCTCCGTGTCGTGCCTGACCGTGGCGCGCGAGGCGCTGCTGCAATGCCCGCAGGTCCGCCTGTGCCTGGTGGTGGATGGCGGTGATGCGGTGGCCGGCACGGCAGGCGCAGCGCGCCTGCAGGGCTTCGATGCGGCCACGGCCGCATTTCCCGCGCACAGGATCGCCGATGAGTGGCTCGGCGCCTCGATGCTGTACTCGTCCGGCACCACCGGCCGGCCCAAAGGCATATTGCGACCCTTGCCGGAGAACCCGCCCGACCAGCCGCTGCCCTTGTTCACGTTCCTGAACCAGTTGTGGCGGGGCGAAGCGGGCATGGTCTACCTGTCGCCGGCTCCGCTGTACCACTCGGCGCCGCTGGCAAATGTCAGTGTCGCCATGCGCAACGGCGGCACGGTAGTGATCATGGAGCACTTCGATCCGCTGCAGTATCTGGCCCTGGTGGAGCGTTACCACATCACGCACACCCAACTGGTGCCCACGATGTTCAGTCGCATGCTAAAGCTGCCGGCCGCCGAGCGCACGCGCCGCGACCTGTCGTCGCTGAAGATTGCCATCCACGCCGCGGCACCCTGCCCGGTACCGGTCAAGGAGCAGATGATCGACTGGTGGGGCCCGATCATCCACGAGTACTACGGTGCCACCGAGGGGCTGGGTTTTACCGCCTGCAACAGCGCCGAGTGGCTGGCCCACCGCGGCAGCGTGGGCCGGGTGCTGCTGGGCGACCTGCACATCCTGGACGAACACGGGCAGCCGGTACCGCACGGAACCACGGGCGAAGTCTGGTTCAAGACAGCCAACCCGTTCGTCTATTTCAACGACCCTGAACGCACCGCCTTGACGCGTTCGGCCGACGGCACGATGAGCACCGTGGGCGACATGGGTTACCTCGACCAGGATGGCTACCTGTACCTGACCGACCGCTCCAGCTTCATGATCATCTCCGGCGGTGTGAACATCTACCCGCAGGAATGCGAGAACCTGCTCGTCACGCACCCCAAGGTCGCCGACGCCGCGGTGTTCGGTGTGCCCAACGAGGATTTCGGCGAAGAGGTGAAGGCGGTGGTCGAGCTGGTCGCGGGTGTTGCGGCCGGGCCCGGGCTGGCGCAGGAGCTGATGGCGTTCTGCGCCGAGCACCTGGCCCGCCACAAGTGCCCGCGCTCGATCGATTTCACCGACAGACTCCCGCGCCTGCCCACCGGCAAGCTCTACAAGCGCACGCTGCGCGACCAGTACTGGGCCGGGCACAAGAGCCGCATTGTCTGATTGAAGGACTCGCCATGGACAACACGACCGACACGATCCACCACCGCATCTGCCCCTTGTGCGAGGCCTGTTGCGGGCTCGAGATCAAGGTGCGCGACCGGCAGGTGATCAGCATCCGCGGCCATGACGCCGATGTGTTCAGCGCCGGCTACATCTGCCCCAAGGGTGTGGCGTTGAAAGACCTGCACGAGGACCCGGACCGCCTGCGCACGCCGCTGATCAAGCGCAACGGCGTGTTCGAAGTGGCAAGCTGGAACGACGCCTGGGCCGAGATCGCGCGGCGGCTGCCACCGATCCTGCAGACCCACGGCCGCAACGCCGCCGGCCTGGTGGTCGGCAACCCGGCCGCGCACAAGATCGGCCTGCTGACCTACATTCCGCGCCTGGCCAAGGCGCTGGGCACCCACAATGTATTCACGGCGGCGACGCTGGACCAGATCCCGCGCCACGTGTCCAGCGGCCTGCTGTTCGGCCACTGGATGAGCGTGCCGGTGCCCGACATCGCGCGTTGCGACCTGCTGGTCGTGCTGGGGGCCAACCCGGTGGTCAGCAATGGCAGCATGTGGACGGTGCCGGACTTTCGCGGCAAGGCAAAGGCGATGCAGGCCCGCGGCGGCAAGCTGGTGGTGATCGACCCGCGCCGCACCGAGACGGCGGCCCTCGCAGACGCGCACCATTTCATCCGGCCGGGCGGCGACGCCTTCCTGCTGCTGGGCATGGTGCATACCCTGTTCGACGAAAACCTGGTGCGCCTCGGCCGCATGGCGGAGCATGTGACCGGCGTGCAGGACATCGCGCAGGCAGTGGCCGCGTTCAGCCCCGATGCTGTCGCACCACGCTGCGGGATCGACGCCGGCACTATCCGCGAACTGGCGCGCAAGCTGGCCGTCACTCCGCGCGCCAGCGTCTATGCGCGCATCGGCGCCTGCACCCAGGAGTACGGCAGCCTGAGCACCTGGCTGGTGGACGTGCTCAACACCCTCACCGGGCATCTGGACGAGCCCGGTGGCGCGATGTTCCCCAAGGCGGCGGCCTTCGGCGCCAACACCAGCGGCAAGCCCGGCTCCGGGCGCGGCGTGGCCACCGGTCGCCACGCCAGCCGTGTGAGCGGCGCGCCCGAGGTGATGGGCGAGTTGCCGATCGGCTGCCTGATGGAAGAGATCGAGACCCCGGGCAACGGCCAGATCCGCGCGCTTGTGACGCTGGCCACCAACCCGGTGCTGTCAGCCCCCAATGGTGCGCGGCTGTCGCGCGCGCTGGAGGGCCTGGAGTTCATGGTCAGCCTGGACATCTACGTCAACGAGACCAGCCGCCATGCCGACGTGATCCTGCCCCCGCCGTCGCCGCTGGAAGACATGCACTACGACGTGCCGTTTCCGCAGCTGTCCTGGCGCAACCATGCCCGCTACAGCGCGCCGGTGTTCGCGCGTGACGCGACACAACCGGCCGAATGGGAGACGCTGCTGCGCCTGGCCGCCATCGCGTCAGACCGCCACGGCGCACAGAGCGCGGCAGAGATCGACGACGAGAGCTTCGCAGAAGACGCGCGCAAGCTGTTCGGCGACACCGCAGCGGCGGTGCTGGAGGCCACCGCAGGATTGCGCGGCCCCGACCGCCTGCTGGACGTGGCGCTGCGCACCGGCCCGTATGGCGACCAGTTCGGCAACAAGCCCGATGGCCTGAACCTGGCCCGCGTGCAGGCCAGCACGGCCGCCGGTGGCATCGACCTGGGTGCCCTGACGCCCCGTATTCCGGAGCTGCTGCGCACGCCCTCGGGCCGGGTCGAACTGGCACCGGCTGTGCTGCTGACCGACGTGTTGCGTGCGCAGGCCGACCTGTCGCGCGCGCCGTCGCCCATGGTGGTCATCGGTCGGCGTGACGTGCGCTCCAACAACAGCTGGATGCACAACCTGCCGGTGCTGGCCAAGGGGCCGATGCGTTGTACTGCGCTAGTCCATCCGGCGGACGCGCAACGCCTGGGCCTGCGCGATGGCGCCATGGCACGCATCAGCAGCCACACCAGCCAGGGCCAACGCAGCATCCACGTGCAGGTGCATTGCAGCGCCGACATGATGCCGGGCGTGGTGAGTGTTCCGCACGGCTGGGGGCACGACCAACTGGGCTCACGGTTGGCACTGGCCTCCGAGCGCCCCGGCGCCAACCTCAATCACCTGCTGGACGAAAACCTGCGCGACCCGTTGTCAGGCAATGCGGTGCTGAGCGGGGTGGCGGTGGAGATGTGCGCGGTGGACTGACGCAGCTTCGGGCTTGGTCGAAGGGAATCGACCGGCTGCTTTCGGCCGCGAGGGGTCAGGTCTTGCCTTTTGCCTTACTCGCAAACTACGAAT
>JANOUM010000200.1:0-2494 GCA_031416855.1 Rhodoferax sp.
GATTGTCGGCGGGAGTTCGTGTCATTGCTGCCCGACGGGATAAGGCGGCGGTGCGTCAGTTGTCGCGCACCGACCAGTCCAGCAGCGCGTCGAGGGCCGGCCGAGCGGCATTGGCATTGGCATGGTTGATGATGCCCACCAGCACATAGCGCCGCCCGCTGGCAGCATGGACGTAGCCGGCGAACGCCGCAACATCGCGCAGGCTGCCGGTCTTGAGGTGCGCGTTGCCCGCCGCCCGGGAGCGGTTGCGCCGCAGCGTGCCGTCCACGCCGGTGATCGGCAGCGAGGACATCAGCTCCGGCATCTGGGGTGACAGGTAGGCGGTCTGCAGCAACCGGGCCAGTGCCTGGGCGCTGATGCGCTCGTTGCGCGACAGGCCCGAGCCGTTGTCCATCACCGGCAGGTCGGTGCCACCGATGCGATCCTGCCACCAGCGTCGCACGGTCTCGCGGGCACCGTCCAGTGAGGCCGCCACGCCATTGCCGCCGCGCGCTGGCAGGTTCAGTGTGAGGAAGAGCTGCTGCGCCATCACGTTGTTGCTGTACTTGTTGATGTCCCGGATCACCTCGGCCAGCGCCGGGGACACCAGCTCGAACACCGGGCCCGGCGCCGGACCGGACGGTGGTACGGGCAGCTTGCCGTCGCGCACCGTGCCCCCAAGTTTGCCGCCCATCTCCTGCCACAGGCCGTCGATGGCACGGACCGAATAACTGCGCGGGTCAGCATAAGCGACAGGCCAAACCTTTTCCTGGCAGCTCGCCGGGTAGGCGCCGGCGAAACGGATGCGCGTCGGGTCGGAAAAATCGGCGCGCAAGGCACCCCGGTAGTCGCCGCATTCGCCGCCCGACAAAGGCACACTGGCCTGCATCGCGACGCCCGCCAGCGGCGGATCGAACTGCACCTGCGCGGTCTGGACCGTGCGGTCCGGCACGAAGGTCATCACCACCGATTTGTAGTTGAGCAACAGCGCGTCGGGTGCCACGTTGTACGGTCGCAGTGGCTCGCCATCGAAACCACCGGGGTCGGTCTCCGCCACTGCAAAGGCGCTGTGGTCGAGCACGATGTCGCCGCTGATCGAGCGCACGCCCAGCCCCTGGACCCGGCGCAGCAGCAGCCAGATACGCTCAAGCACCAGTTTGGGATCGCCCAGGCCTTTGATCGTGAGGTTGCCGTACAGGGTGCCGTCGCGTACCGCCCCCTCGATGTAGACCGGCGTGCTCCAGGTGTAGGCGGGCCCCAGCAGGTCGAGTGCGGCGTAGGTGGTCACCAACTTCATCACCGAGGCCGGGTTCATGGCCACACCGGCACGGTGGGTCAGGCGCGCAGCAGACTTGCCTTCGGCATCGACGACCAGCATGCTCACCGCCTCGCGCGGCACCTTGGCGCGTTGTAGGGCCGCCTCGACCTCGGCAGGCAGGTTTTGGCCGAGCACCGGGGTGCTGCTCGCGACCAGAAGCAGCAGCAATTGCGACAGCACCGGGGGCAGGAAGGACGGCATGGACCAAGTCTAACGCGCGCCTTGGGCTGGCCGCAGCGCCGCGATAATGGCGCGATGCCCGCGTACCTGCAAATACTGGCCCTTGACACCAGCACCGACACGATGTCCGTCGCGGTGTCCGGCATGCGCGATGGCGCATCGGCGCTGTGGCAACACCAGGCGCCTGGTGGGGCACTGGCCTCGTCCACGCTGATCCCCGCCATCGTCGACCTGATGGCCCGTGCCGGCCTGGCATTTGGCGACCTCGACGCGGTCGCGTTCGGCTGTGGTCCCGGCGCCTTCACCGGCCTGCGCACCGCCTGTTCGGTGGCCCAGGGCCTGGCCTTTGGTGCCCGCACGCCAGCGGGCCGCCCGCCCCTGCAGGTGTTGCCGGTCGATACCTTGCTGGCGCTGGCCGAGCAGGCGCGCAGCGAGCATCTGCCCGACCGGCAGGCGCTGCGTGTACTGGCCATGCTGGACGCCCGCATGGACGAGATCTATGCCGCCGCGTATGTGTTCGACGGCCAGCGCTGGACACGGGTGCAGGAGTGCCGGCTCGGGCGTCCGGAGGATCTGGTTGTGCCACCCGGCTGGCTCAGCCAGGGGTTCCAATTGGCCGGCAACGTGTTTGCCGCATATGGCGAACGCCTGCCTGTCCCGGCCTCGGTGCCGCGGCTGACGGCGCTGCCCACGGCCGGCGCCATGCTGCGCCTGGCCGGGGATCTGCTGGCGCACGGTGCCGGTGTCGCGCCCGACTTCGCCCTGCCGACCTACGTGCGCGACAAAGTCGCGCAAACCACCAACGAGCGCGCAGCTGCCAAGGCTGCGTCTGCGCAGGCATGAGCACCGCGCCGGGCCGCCCCAAGCACGCTCGCACCGCAGTGCGCAGCACGAAGGTGTTCATGATGAGCACCGCGACGGGCCGCCACAAGCACGCACGCACCGCAGTGAGCAGCAGGGAGGAGGCGTGATGAGCGCCATCCTGCGTTTGCCTGAAGCCCAACTCGAGCCGATGCT
>JANOUM010000201.1:0-15504 GCA_031416855.1 Rhodoferax sp.
GCGCCATGCCCTTGACCCGGGTCAACAAGACATCCTGATGCGACTTGCCCAGCCGAGCGACGCGATACCCGGTGGCCATGACCGAACCCAAGATCTGGTAACAGTTGAGGATCTGGTAGAACGCTACGCGCTCCGGGTCTACGCTCAGGCCAGACGCCTTCTCATATTGCTCGTAAAACTGGTCCAGCGGGATCAGCCCGCAGACGTAATAGGTCTTGCGGTCTTCGCTGTAGTGGCCCATCGTCAGCTGGGTTGTCCAGGCCAGGTCGCGGTGGCGGTCACCGATGTGCCCGCGCTCCCAGTCCAGCCAAGCATTGATTTCGCCGCTGGCTTCGTCGAACAGGAAATTTCCGCTGCGGTAGTCGCCATGCACTACGCTGGCGCGGTCAAGGACCGGCAGATTGCGGCCAAGCCAATTGGCCGCCACCTCCAGCAAGGCGAAATCCTCCCCGCGGTCTTCCTCCCACACGCGGCGCGCCCGATTCAGCTGCCACAACGCACTTTGGGTTGACCCGACCCGAGGCATGTCCATGCTGGGAAAGGAATACTTTGCAACATCCAGCGTGTGGATCGAGGCCAGATGGCGCAGGAACTGCGGGGCCAGCAGCTTGCGCAGTTCGGGTCCGAACACGGTTCCCAGACCGCTGACCTTGCCGGTGCTGGTGGTCTTTGGTTTGGTCACACCAGGTACGAAGGAATAGATCAGCGCTGGCTCCGGGAACCAGGTGCCAGCCGGATCGAGCCAGAACACCCGCGGAACCGGAACCACGCCATGGAACGCACCAAGCAACTCGAACTCGCGCACGCGGCTGGTGGTGTTGGAGGATTCAGACGGATCCATTCGCAGTACGAGGCGATCACGGCTCGGTCCGCGTACAGGGTCCGTCCAGTCCAGCGTAAAACCCATCTGAATTTTGGATACGCCACCCGTAAACCAGCCCTGCTCCGACACCTCAAACGCGCCGGTGATCTTTTCAATCAGCATCTTGTGAAGGTAGCCCGAGAGCTCTTCCAGAGTGGCGCGCCGGTAGGGCGGCCCACTGCGTTTGCGCAGTTTTCGCGCCAGCAGTTCCTCGGTCTCGCGCTCGGTCGGGTAACGCCTGCGCATCTCCGAAATGAACTCCTCCGACGGGTTGTCGAGCAGATCAAAGCCGGTCAGGGCGGCTGTAACGGTTGTCATCCCATGCCCCTCAACGATGCCGACCAGTGCGCGACATCCGCTCGGCCAGGTAGTCCAGGCCAAAGATGTCCCCGAACTCGCCGTATCCAACCCGATCGCCCCAGTGGTAACGCATCAGCGACTGGTAACAGACGTGGCACGGATTGAAGGAGTGCCAAGGGTGCCCGCCAACGACACTGCCGAAGAACTCCCATTCGCGGCCACGCACGTCCTTGCAACGGATATGGTTGGTAGTTGCCAGCAGGTCGACCCGCGTGGCCCGCACACTGGCCTCGACCAGCCCGAAAGTCTGTCCGTGCTCCATCACAAAACCGAAGCGTAGCGCGTCGTAGGTCACCTCCCCGTGGTCGATGTTCATCGGCACGGCGAGATGAAACGCGAGGTCATCACCGAAATTCACCGAAATCCAGGAAACCGCCCGTGTGCCGACCTGTGGTCGGGGCCCCCAGCTGTGGTCCATTCCGTCATAACAATCAACCCGGTAATGCTGCCCCCGCAACATGAGTTCGCCAGTGATGTGGCCCTTGGCTTCGAAGTGGCCATTGGTCCATTCCGTGCCAATGCGGGGATCGGGCGGGTCGCCTTTCGCCGCCTCCAGAAGCGGATTCTCGTTTGGGTCATGCGGATCGAACGGGCGATGCAGCCCTCGAAAGTGCAGGTCGAAACTGCAGGCCCCCAGCGCATTGCGGTAGGTGAGGTGGTAGTCTCGTGCGTCGTTGGTCGCCTCCACAGTCAGCCCGTTGTCCAGGGAATACTTCGAGAACGATGCGGGGCACGGCAGGTGCATCTGCGGATCGGTGAAATCGATCTCGTAGGGTTGCCGGCAAAAACCCTGGCTCACGATGATTGCGGCGCTGACGACGCCGAGGTTCGGGCGCGCAAGCACATAGGCATTGCCAAATATGCCGGCGTCTGGAACGCCAAAAGGAAGAAAGGTGGTTTCGGTCCAGCTGAGATCAGTCGGGTTGCTGGGGTGGAAATCCGCATCTTTCGCGGTAATCATGAAAAAGCCCTCGGAGGAAGTGGTGCATAGGCACCGTGGGTAAGCCAACTGGCGCAACAGAAGGTACGCCAGCAACTAATAATATGCCGTACGGTCGCCTTCTTCGACACCGGGGAATACCCTAAGTGATGCGCGCTGCCCATCTTTCCGCCACCAAAGGGGTGAAACACGGTGTTGGTGAAGGCGGGTTTGAACGCTTGCGCAAATAACTTTCGTAGGTTAGCATTCAAGTTAAGCGGTGTACAGTAAGGTAGGGTACGGTACGGTACGTTAAGGTACAAGTATTGACGCTGCGACAGCATCCCATCGGTTCCATTTAGGGGGCGTTATCGCTCCGAGGAGACAGCATGCAACACACCAGGATCCACAAAATTCTTGCCCCCGGTCGTCACCGCGTTTTCGCCGGTGCCATGGTGGGCGCGATCATCGGCGCATGCGCCGCCAATGCGTCCGCGCAGACGCTGCTGCCCTTGAGAATCTGCGTCGTCGACGACCGCTCCGGAGCGGCTGCCGACACCGGCATCGAGAGCCTGAACGGCATCAACATGGTGATCGAACCGTTGAATGCCAAGGGCGGCATCAATGGCCGCAAGGTCGAGATCATCGCCTACGATGGCAAGACTGATCCGCAATTGACGGCGACCTTCGCCACACGCTGCGCCGAGGACGACAAGGCGCTGATGATCATCGGCGGCAGCCCATCGGCGACTGCCGCGGCCATGATTCCCGTCGCCGCCCAGAATTCGATCCCCTATTACATGTTGTCGGCTTCCGCCAACAACCTGACCGACAACGCGGTCTGGCATTTCCGCTTCGGCCCAAAAGCCTCACAGGATGGAATCGCCATCGCCGATGCCTTCGCCGAAATGGGCATCAAGAAGGTTGCCGTGATCAACAATTCGACGCCCTTCGGCGCCGATGGCGCGCGCTCGACCATCCAGTCTCTTGAAGCCAAAGGCATCAAGGTGCTGACTCAGCAGACCTACGACATGGCTGCCACCGACGTGTCGCCGCAAGTGATCAACCTGCGTCAAACCGAGCCGGATGTCGTTCTGGTGTTCCCCTACCCGGCGGACGGGGCCCGTGTCGCGCGCACGATGCGCCAGCTTGGCATCAAGAGCCCGATCGTGATGCCGCGCGTCGGGATCATGGGAGCTTTCCTCAAACTGGCCGGTGAATCAGCCGATGGCATCCTCGTGCCGACGTCGGTGGACATGACGCGCCCGGAAGTCGCGAAGCTGTACGCCGACTACAACGCCAAGTTCAAGCCCATCCAGCCCTCGCCTTCCCCGGCGCAGGGGTACGACGCGGCAACGCTGGCGGTCAAGATGCTGTCTGATGCCGAGGTGCAAAAGGCCATCAACAGCGGCAATCTTGTCGCGGCGCGCAAGGCGATCCGTGACGCGACCGAGCGCGTCGGGAAGTTTGAAGGCATGCAGGGTCAAAAAGGCGTGGGTTACCAGTTCGGCCCTGGGACCCAGCACCATGGCGTCCCGGACCGCCAGTTCTTCGTCTTCACCGAAGTTGCCAACAAAGGTGAGAAGCTGGTCGTTCCCGACATGACCAAGCTCAAGCCGAAAAGCTGAGCTTCGGGCCAAGCACCGGTTGCCCGCGATTCGGCGGCCGGTGCTGGCCCATGATCAGCCCGACCCAATCCGAATCGTGGCCAGTCGTAGTCACCTGTCTGTGACTGCGGCATCCGGCGCGCGCAACTCTGCAATGCAGGGGGGTCGCCCCGACACTTGAGTCTGTTCAATGGAAAAACTTGGCTATCTTCTGCTTGCCGGGATCACGAATGGCAGTGTCTACGGATTGATCGGACTATCGCTGTCGATCATCTACGGGTCCAGTCGCGTGATCAACTTTGCGCAGGGCGACTTCGTCATGCTGGGCGCCATGTGCGCCATCCTGTTTTCAGTGACCGCCGCGGTCCCGTTGGGTCTTGCCGTGCCGCTGGTGCTGGTGACGGTGATGCTGGTCGCCCTGGGGCTGGACTACGGTGTATACCGCCCTTTGGTGCGCCGCGGTGCACCTCCGCTGACCATCATGATGGGGACCCTGGGTGCTGCCATCATCATTCTCGGCGCTGCACTGCAAATCTGGGGGCCGGACCAGCAGTTTGTGCCCACCCTGTTGTCACTCGAACCGCTGAAGCTGGGGATCCTGATCACCAACTCCCAGCAACTCGCGATCATCGCCCTGTTCGTGGCATGCCTCGCGGTAACCTGGTTCATTCTCTACCGTACGCGCTTCGGACTGTCCATCCGCGCGACTGGCGTCAACCCGAAGGTTGCCTTGTTGATGGGTATCCGCTCCGAGCGCATCGTTCAGTTCAGCTTTCTCTTCAGTGCCCTGATCAGCAGCATGTCAGGCATCCTGGTCGGACCCATCCTGGGTGGCCAGATCGGCATGGGCCTGATCCTGACCGTCAAGGGATTCATGGCCGCCATCCTGGGTGGCCTTGGCAGCCCGTTCGCCGCCGCTGCCGGGGGAATAGCCATCGGCATGATGGAGTCCCTCATGGCTGGTTACGGCACCAGCCTGTATGCCGAGCCGGCCATCTTTCTGTTGATCCTGATGGTTTTGTTTGTGCGCCCCTATGGCCTGCTGGGCGACTACGAAGCGGAAAAGCGATGAGCACCATGGCGACCACACCGCAACGCAAATCCATTACACCGGTATTCGTCGTCCTGGCGATTGCTGCACTGTTGCCGCTGCTGATCACCAGCGGTTTCCAGCTACGGTTGGTCATGCTGATCGGGATCTACACCATACTGTCCATGGGGTTCAACCTGCTCTATGGGTATACCGGCCAGATTTCACTCGGCCAACAGGCCTTCTTCGCGATCGGTGCGTACGCTTTTTCGCTGTTGCAGTTGAAGGCGCAGTGGTCGCCAGTCTGGGCCATGTTCGCGAGTGTCGGCCTGTGCGCCGGCGTCGCGTTGGTGATCGGCATCCCGCTACTGCGCTTGCGGACCCACTACCTGGCTATGGCCACTCTGGCATTCGGGCTCATCTTCTATGGCGTGGCGATCCGTTGGATCGACTTCACCGGAGGCTCGACCGGGTTGGCTGTGCCACCACTGGTGCTCGGCGACGCAGCACTGGGCAAGGTCGGCATCTACTACGTCATCCTGTCTTTCCTGGGGCTGATGTTGCTGTTGCATGACTTCATCATCCGCAGCCATATCGGACGCGCATTGCAGGCCATACGGGACGACGAGACCGCCGCATCTGCCCTGGGTGTGCCGGTGACCAGGTACAAACTTCGCATGTTTGTGTTGGCCGCCGTTTTAGCGGGGGTCGCGGGCATGTGTTTTTCAGTGATGAGCTTGCGTGTCGACCCGAGCATGAGCGAGTTCCGTGTTTTGGTCAGCATTCTTACCATCGCTGTCGTCGGCGGTCTGGGAACGCGTTTCGGCCCCTTGTTGGGTGCGATTGTCGTTGTCCTGATTCCCCAGGTGCTGGTGTCGTTCGGTGAGTTGGAAACACTTGTCTACGGCGCGTTCATCCTGGTTTTCCTCGTGTTCATGCCGCATGGGCTGTCGGGCTTGCTGGAAAACATGCGCTGGCGCAGGTGGTTCGGTGCCGGCCCGCCCGGCACGGTCGAACGCTGAAGGAAGCCGGCACATGACAGCAGAAACAATCGGCCACCAGGCCATCCTCAAGATCGACAAGGCGGTGCGGCGGTTCGGTGGCCTTGTCGCTGTCAACGAAGTGTCCTTCCAGGCGCTGACCGGCCAGGTCACGGGGCTGATCGGTCCCAACGGCGCGGGCAAGTCGACGATGTTCGATCTGGTCACCGGCGTGCGGCCGGTGACATCCGGCGACATCTACTTTCGGGACCAGCGTGTCACCGATGCGCCGCCCCACACCCGCAGCCCGATGGGGATGGCCCGCACATTCCAGATCGTACGGCTCTTCCACGGTATGACCGTGCTGGAGAACGTCCTGCTCGGGCTGCATCCAAAGTTTCCGGACGGAATTATTCGCGCATTGTTTTCCAGCCGCGCCCTGGCGGCGCAGGAACGCAGGGCGCGTGACCGCGCGATGGAATTGCTCGAGTTTGTCGGTCTGGCCAGCCGTGCCGCCGACGCGATCAGCCACCTGACCCTGGGCCAACTGCGCCTGGTTGACATCGCTCGCGCCCTCGCCAGCGACCCCACGCTGCTCATGATGGACGAGCCGGCTGCCGGACTGAACGACGCTGAAACAGGCAATCTCCTGAATATGATCCTTACGCTCAAGGCACGGGGAATGGCGATGCTGGTGGTCGAACACGACATCGACTTCATCATGTCGGCCTGCGACCGGATTGTGGTGATGGACCGCGGCGCCAAGATCGCGGACGGAACACCTGATGCAGTTCGCAACGACGAAGCAGTGATTGCCGCCTATATTGGCCGGAAAGCCGCAAATGCTACGCACTGAAAAGCTTTTTGCCGGGTACAAAGGCTCCGACGCGCTGCACTCCTTGTCGATCCACGTGCCGCGCGGCACCATCGTCGCGGTGGTCGGTGCCAACGGTGCCGGAAAAAGCACCCTGATCAATACGATCTCGCGCCTGGTGGTGGCCAACTCGGGGACGATCCACTTCGAAGGCAAGGACATCATCGCACTGACACCGCCGGCGGTGGTCGAACTGGGCATCGTGCAGGTACCGGAAGGGCGGCAACTTTTCGCGCCGCTGACCGTTGGCGAAAATCTGGACCTCGGATTTCACCGCCTGTCGCGCGGCAGCGACGCCAAAGCCCACCGCAAACGCCGGTTCGACTATGTCTACGCGCTGTTTCCGATCCTGAAAGACCGCGCGAGCCAACGCGCCGGCACCATGAGTGGTGGCGAACAGCAGATGCTGGCCATCGGGCGTGCCCTGATGGCAGACCCCAAATTGCTGCTGCTCGACGAGCCATCGCTGGGCCTCGCGCCCATGGTGGTGGAGCGCATTTTCGAAGTGTTGCAGACGCTACGACGGGATGGCCTGACCATCCTGCTGGTGGAACAACACGCCGACGAGGCGTTGCAGATCGCTGACTACGGCTACGTCATGTCTGTCGGCCACGTGCGCGCGGAAGGCCCCGGCAACAGCCTGCGCGGCGACGCCACGCTGCAACACTCGTATCTCGGCCGGCCCTCCGAGTCCGGAAAACCGGCAGGGTGAGTGGCAAACCACAGCCGTCCCCGGCAGCTGGGATCGGTAGGCCGCGAAACCTCAGAATGTCTTCAGGGCCATCCCGCCGTCGATCGAGATTGTCTGGCCGACGGCATAACTGAAACAGCCGTCAGCCAGTGCCGCTACGGCGCGTCCGACATCCGACAGCTCACCCCAGCGCCGCGCTGGCACGAAGCCGGACTCGATCAGCGCCTGGTATTTGGCGGCCGATGAGCGGGTCATGGTGGTCGACATCATTCCTGGCCGAATCTCGTAGCAGTCAATGCCCTCGCCCACGAGGCGCGCCGCGAAGTGCTTGACCATGTGCGACAGGCCCGCCTTGGAAATGCAGTATTCGGCCAGAACCGTGCCGACCATATGCTCAACCGCCACGGTGGTGAGGGTAACGATGGAACGCCGCTTTTCCGCTTCCGTTGGGGTTGGGTCGGCGAGCATGCGCCGTGCCACAGCCTGCGTGAGGAAAAACTGTGCGCGCAGATTGACCGCGATGCAGCGATCAAAACTCTCAGGCGAGACGTCGAGAATGTCGCCGCGTGACAGCACCGACACGCCAGCATTGTTGATCAGGCAATCCAGTCGGCCGAATACGCCATGGGCCTTGTCGACGAAGACCGCCAATTCATCGACGCGGCCAATATCTTGCGCCAGGGGCCGGGCACGGATACCCACCACTTCAAGGCTGGCGCAAAGTTGGCGCAACGTGTCGCTTTCAACCAGGTCATTGAGAACCAGGTCGAATCCCTTGGCCGCAAGTTCCTCGGCGATGGCTCCGCCCAGGCCTCCAGCGGCCCCGGTGATCAGGGCAACACGTCGTCCAGTGGCGTCTGACATTTTGAGGTCCTTTGCGTTCATCAAGTCGTGGAGGGCCGGGCCCGGGGCCGGACCCAGTCGACCGGCTGAATATGCTTGCCGGCGATCAGTTGCGTGAGTTCTGACTTCTGAATCTTGCCGGTGGATGTCATCGGGTACTTTTCCACAAAGAACCAGAGCTCCGGTGTCTTCTGCGGCGACAAGTTCTCGCGGCAATGCTGGAACAGGCGGTCGACCGATGGCGGCCGGTGCACATCTTTGGGAAGAATCACAGCAGCCACAATCTCGCCCCATTTGTCATCCGGAACTCCCAGGACGGAGATCTGCGACACATCGGGATGGTCGAACAACACGTCCTCGATCTCCTTGGGATAGAGTTTCATTCCGCCACGGATGATCATGTCCTTCAGGCGGCCGGTGATCTTGAGGTAACCACGCCCATCCATGGTGCCCAGGTCACCGGTGCGCAGCCATCCGTCGGGGCGCATGGTAAGGGCAGACGCCTCGGCCTGACCGAAATATCCGGCCATGGTCTGGTAGCCCCGGACCCAGATTTCGCCCACTGCCTCCAGACGCACGAGCACCTCGGTTGCCGGGTCGACGATTTTCACCTCTACATGCGGTAGCGGTCGCCCGACCGTCGTCGTCTGGTCCTCCACGGAGTCATCGGGCGAGGTGAGCGTGATCGGCCCATTGCTCTCAGTCTGGCCAAATATGATGCAGAACTGGCAATCGAGCGCACCCTGCGCCCGGCGCACCAGGGCAGCGGGCACATTGGACGCGCCGGAGAGGATCGTCTTCAAGCTGGCGCAATCACGCGTCGGGCGATCAGGATGGTCCAGCAGCGCCAGGATCATGGTCGGCACGATCAGCGTGGCGATGCAGCGCTCGGTTTCTATCAGTTCCAGCATCAATCCAGGATCGAATTCAGGCATCAGCACAAACGTGCCGCGCATGGAATACGCGCCGATCTCCGCCACCACATCACCAGCAATGTGGTACATCGGCATCGCGTTGAGCCACACACCGCCGTCCGGGAAATTGGCGCGCAGGGCAACATTGCGCGAGGTGTTGATCACCCCGAGGTGGTGCAGACACGCGCCCTTCGGGAAACCCGTGGTACCCGACGTGTACTGGAGCTGCAGGGTCTGGCCAGGCTTCACGTCGGGCAGTACGCGATCCGGATTCGCCGACGCCAGCAAGGTGTCAATTTTCTCCATCTCGATGGTGACGCGCAAAGCCGGAAGGCGTGGGCGCACCTGGTCCACCAGTGCCCGAAGGTTCTTGCCACGGGAAGATGCGGCAAAAATCAGCCCCGATGCCTCGGACGCATTCAGCACGAACTCCAGTTCTCGCGCGGTGTAGGCCGGGTTGATGGGCACCAGGACCAGGCCGGCAAAACTTACCGCGTGCTGCAGAATCACCCACTCCGGTTTGTCAGGAGCCAGGAACGCGACACGTTCCCCGGGAACGAAGATTTCAAGCAGGCCGCGTGCTGCCCGTTCCGATACATCCACCAGTTCGCGGTAGGTCCAGCGTCGGCGGTTGGACGCATCGGCAATACCCTCGACCAAGGCAATCCGGTCGGGCACTTCCGCGGCGTTGCGGCGCAACAGGTCACCGAGACTGCAGTCCAGCAGATCCTGCGAAGTGTCGGCCGGAAGGTGGGAAACGCGGGATTCAGAAGGCGGGTTCATGGCGTTCGGGCATTGCGCGGTCAATCCGTCGATTTGGCCATCCATGCCAGCGGACATCACTTGGGCGTGGCGGCCTGACGACCCCGGGCCAGTACTTCTGGCATGCGGGATCGGTGGAAGCCTTCAAAGGGCTGGCTGTTCTGGTGAGGTTGCAGGTTCCAGGTGGTACGCGCATTCGGTGCACCGCCATCGACACGCAGGCAGGTGCCAGTGATGTAAGCCGCGGCCGGCGACAGCAGGTACACGATCGTGGCGGCGACCTCGGCCTCCGTCCCGAAACGCTGCATCGGCACGCGCTCCGCATATTCGAACAACCGGTTCTGGATCTCGGGCGAGTAAGTGTCGAAGCCGCTGGATGCAATGCCCCCGGGCGCGACGGCATTGACGCGTACGCCAGACCCGGACCATTCGCATGCCGCGGTTTCAGTCAAGGTCAGCATGCCGCCCCGCGCTGCCCCCGAATGCGCGAACTCGGGCCACCCATGCCAGATGTCCGCGATGATATTCACGATCGCGCCGCCGTTCGCCTCCATCCAGCGGTTGTAGACCTCGCGCATGAAGATGAAACCACCGGTGAGGTTGTTGCGCACCACGGCCTCGAACCCCTTGGTGCTGATGGTCTTCATGGGAGTGCGGTACTGGCCGCCCGCGTTGTTGATCAGCGCATCGATGCGGCCCTGCTTCTGGAGCACGGTATCGATCGCACTGATCACCATGGATTCTTCACGGATGTCGCAGACCTGCGACAAGGCGACGCCTCCGTCCTCCCGGATCTCCGCTTGCACCAGGGCAAGTTTCTCCGCATTGCGCCCCATCAGCACGACAGTCGCGCCCAGGGCGGCGAGTTCGTGCGCAGTGCAGCGGCCAATGCCGCTTCCGCCACCGGTGACGATGATGGTCTGCCCGGTGAACAAACCAGGCTTGAAGACCGACTGATAAGGCATGTCTAAGTCCCTTGCATGATGATGCCGCCGGACTTAAAGAACGAATCGGCCAAACGGGTGGGTACTGCTGATTCCGCCATCGGCCGCGATCAATTGCCCATCGACATAGGCACTGTCATCGCTGGCCAAAAAAGCTGCCACCGCTGCGATCTCCTCGGCGCGCCCGGTGCGCCGCAGGGGTGTGAGTGCGCCCATCTTCGACTCCGATCCCTTGGCACGGGCGTAGTCGAAGGTGGCTTTGGTGAGTTTGGTTTCTACCAACCCCGGCAATACCGCGTTGACCCGCACATTGGTACCTGCAAAAGCGTTGGCGGCACCCATGGTGAGACTGTTGACGGCAGCCTTCATCGCACCATAGGCCACAGTACCGCCATTGGCGCGCAAGGACCCGGTCGATGAGTTCAGGATGATCGAGCCAACGCCCAGGGGCACCATGTGGCGGCCGGCGTGCTTCACGGCGAGGAAGGACGTCAGCACGTTGTCTCGAAACTGCCCTTCCCAGGCTTCCACCGTCTGCTCCAGCAAGGGCACTACGTGGTCCGTGTTGCCGGCATTGGCAAACAGGATCTCCAGCCCGCCCAACTCTTGTACGCAGTACGCGACAGCGGCCGCAACCTCGTCCTCTTTGCTCGCGTCGGCCACGAAAAAGGCCGCGCGGCCACCGGCTGCGCGCACCTGTTCGGCCGTCTCTTCGATGTTCTCGCGCGTGCGGCCGACGGCGAGCACATGCGCGCCCTCGCTGGCAAAACGCAACGCGCTCGCGCGTCCGATGCCGCTGCCGGCACCGGTGATCAAAGCCCGTCGTCCTTCAAGTCGCCTCACGTTCATACCCCCGTCTATTGAACTACGGCGCAACGCCTTCAGGCGGCGGAGATGCCACCGTTCACACTGATGGCCTGCCCCGTGAGCCTGGCGCCGTGCGGGCCGGCGAGAAACACAATCATCGCCGCCAGGTCCTCGGGCTGCACGAGACCGAGTTGGGCCATCTTGACCGCCTTGCCGAAAAGCTTGCCAGAAAACTCGTCCGCCATGACATTTCCATAGGTTATCGTGCCCTCGATGATCGAGGGCGTCAGGCAGTTGACACGGATCCCGTCGCGCTTGCCTTCGATGGCCAGCGTGCGGGAGAACATGATGATCGCGGCCATCGCCGCGCCGAGTACCGACTCACCCGGTGTGGCGACCTTGCCAGCGTCGGAAGCGATATTGACGATCACACCCATCTTGCGCTCGCGCATCCACGGCCACACGAGACGACTCGTCAATATGGGGGCCATCAACTGCTTGAGCACGATTGTCTGGAGCTCTTCAAATTCGATGTTGTGAAACAGCTTGGGGCCGTACGGGCCTACGGTGGAGTTCACCAGCACGTCGACGCTGCCGAAAGCCTCCCGCGCCCCTTCGCAGACGCTGCGTGCCTGGCCCGCATCGTTGCAGTCGCCGGCAAAGAACTCAACCCGTGCTGTGGGGACCTGGGCCAGCACCGCCGCCCGCGCGCGCGCTCCGCGTGCCGCATCGCGGCCATTGATACCGATGCGCGGCACACCCGCGCGTGCGAAATCGATGGCGGTTGCCAGGCCAACACCCGAGGTTCCACCGGTGATCAGCACGCTCGCTTCCTCGAGCCGCAAAGTTGGGCGTGACACCGCTTGGTTCATGTTCTTTTTCCTTGGTGGATAGAGGAAAAGAGTTTAATACATTAGCGTACGATACGCAAGCGATTGTGTTGGCCATCCAGCACCGTTGGATCGGTCCGGGTGCACGCCAAATCGGCCGGGCGCGCTACCTGCGCGACTGCCCGGCCCAGGCATCTCATCGCCGCTGATCGCGGCGCACGTCGATGGTCTCGAGCATTGCCTCAAGGCGGCTTTCGAGCATCGCGTCCTTGTAGAACGAGGCGTCGGCCGTGTCGCCCTCGAAGTTCATCGTCTGGATGCCCGCGCGCTGGGCCATCTGCGACATGACCATTTGTCCGTTCGAAAACGAACGGCAGGTGCGCGTGGCATGGAAGACGATCCCGTCGATCGCGTAGTCCTGGCAGTCCTTCAGCAGCAACTCGCCCATGATCTTCGCGCTGTGGTTGGACGGGCAGAGCAGGTAGTGCTTGGCCATGCCCAGGATCGGATCGTCCTCGTCGATCAGCTGCGGCTCGTGCCAGAACGAGTTGTGGGTATAGCGGCCACACATGACAGAGGCATCGTGCTCGGCGAACTTGTTCGCCAGCCAGCCCATCTTGTTCCAGTTCATGAAGCCGTCAAACGCCAGCCGGTAGCGCTCGTTCGGCAGCGCGACGACCCCGTCTTGCAGGCGCTGCGCGACCTCGTCTCTCACACCGGTGAAGTAGTCCACCAGGGCCTGATTGCCGGGCAAGAAGTTGATGTGGGCAACGCTGGCGATCCAGTCCCAGTAGGTGGCCGGCGCCGGCTTGGCCCGGCACATGGCCATGGCCTCCAGACGCAACTCCGACGCGCGCTTGATGTAGTGCATCGCTTCGCGCAGCAACTCCCAGTCGAACTTTCGGCCGGTCTGTACCTCGAGGAACTCGATCAGCTTGTGAAGCTGCCTGGCGACGTACTGAGAGGCATCCTCCCATTCCTGGCCCCGCAGGTAGCCGGCGTCGGGCTTGTTGCCCCACATCAACGGATACGAAACCTTGAAAAAAGGCAAGGTCTTGTTGAACAGGCGGTAGGAGATTTCGTCCCACTGCTGGCCCGTGCTGCAGCCTGCGTAGGCGTTGACGAAGAAGTCCGGCGCCGGCAGGCGGCTGGCCAGCGTCTGCTGGTCCACGGCGCCGACGACGCCCCCCTCCGCTGCATACGCGGCACCGCGCTGCGTCAGCACGGCACAGCCCAGCGTCGTGCGCGCGTACGAGCAAAGTTCGTTGATATAGCCGTACTCCTCGCCCGCGAGCTGCGCCGGGCCCTCGAGGTGCATCGCGGCCAGCCGCGCCCCGAAGGCCTCGCCGTGACACCACTCGATGCCGGCCGCCTGGAAGAGGGGATTCACGGCCGCGCCGTTGTACCAGACGACTTGCACGCCGCGCTCGCGCGCCGAGAAAATGCGGTCCCAGTAGTCCTTGATCATCTGGCCGCCGTTCTTCGTGCTCGAAAGGCGGTTGGACAAGGCGATGGGCGCGCTCGCTGCGGGACTCGGTTTGATGACTTCGATGATGGCCATGGGTTTCTCCGTGTGATTTCAGATGTTTGATGTCAGATGTTTGATGTCAGGCCGTCGCCAGCGCGCGCGCGGGACTGCGGCGAACCTGCTCGAGAAAAGCCTCCATCCGCGTGCGCAGGGATTCCAAGGGAAGGCCCTCGTGCTCGGTCTCGATCAGCAGATGAGGAACCTGACTGCGCAGCAGCGCCTTGCGCAGTTCGGGGTAATACAACATGTGCGGCTCGCAGAACTTGGCCATCAGCACGACGACGCCGGCCGCGCCGCTGTCCTTCACCGACTGCAGCAGGTAGCTCTCCCAGTCGACGTTGTTCTGCGCACGCGTGGCAC
The DNA here is from genome assembly GCA_031416855.1 of Rhodoferax sp. GTDB lineage: Bacteria > Pseudomonadota > Gammaproteobacteria > Burkholderiales > Burkholderiaceae_C > CAISIP01. Next base: position 14,312 of record JANOUM010000201.1, read on the forward strand.
AAGGCACCTTGGTGTTGCGATCGAAGTACCAACGCGTCAGCGCATCGACCGGGTCGCCGTCTTCGGGCACGTCGGTCGAGATATAGCGAAAACCGGTATAGAGATCGTCGTCGACGACCACCGCACCGCAGGCCTCGATCATGTCCAGCAATTCCGGCCGCGGCGCGGCGCAGAAGTGGCCCGACAGGTGGAGCCGAACGAGCTCCGGACTCGTCTGGCGCTCCTGTTCGAGCATGGCCACCAGCCCGGTCAGAATCTCGATGTGCTCCTCGATGTCCATCACCATGCTGGACTTGACCAAAACCTGCATCTGCCTCGCGGTGATCTGCGTGCGGCCCGAGCGCCGCAGGTCGTAGACCTGCCGCAGGAGCTGACGATTGCGGTTGAACAAGCGGATGCTGCTGGACACGGCCTCGTTCGAGACGGTCGTGCCGCAGAGTTCCGCGAGTTGCAATCGCAGCGACACCACCTTCTTGCGCACCTCGGGTGGCGTCCATTCCTCGTCCATCGAAGCGGTGTACTGCGCGAGGAAGATCGGCTTGTCCGGCAGCTCGAAGCGCATAGCATCGACCGCGCCGAGCAGGGCGACGCAGTGATCGACCAAGAAGAACGCGTCAAAGACGCCAAGCTTTTGCGTCGCAGCCTGGTCCGCGAGGCTTCGGGTGTAGCCGCAATAGAACTCGTACATCAGGGTACTGCCCAGCGTGATCGGCGCGCGGTCCTCCTGCACCACGACCGGCAACGCACCGGCGGCGTGCACCAACTCGGAGGGAAAGTTCATCGGAAACGTGCCGATGACCTTGCGCTGGTGAGTTCGTTTCCATCGCTCGGCGTACGCATGCGGGTCTTCTGCGATGCCGGCCAGCGTGGCCATTGCTTCTTGCGTGTCATGCATTTCGTTGCACTCCGGGTTGGGGTTGGGGTTGGGGGTGGGGGTGGGGCGTGGCTATCGCGCGTCGTGCGAGTCCCGGCCGGGCGTATGGACTCGCCCAGGCCTGCTTCATGCGACGATGCGACGTCGCGCGTCCATGGTTTCGATCATCGCCTCCAGCCGGGTGTTGAGCAGTTCGTCCTTGTAGAAGGATTCGTCCGCCACGTCACCCTCGAAGAACATCGCCTGCCGGCCGTTGCGCTTGGCCGAATCGGCGATCAGGAACTGCGAGTTGGACATGCCGCGGCAGGTGCGCGACGCA
>JANOUM010000202.1:0-4072 GCA_031416855.1 Rhodoferax sp.
GGCACCAGACTACTTGACCGAAGAAGCACGGGCGCGAGTGGCGGCGCTGCTGGATTGAATCAATCGCAACCACGCTGCAAGGCAAACAGCGACCATGCAACGCAACTGTGGATACCCGAAAGTCAACAGGTCGGTTCAAACGCGCGGTTTGATTTTCCCCTTGGTATCCAGTTTCGTTGCATATATTGTTCGCCGCGATGCCGAAAATCCCTCAAACCGAAGGCTGCGCGTACCCCCGTACGTCGTTGTGGCGTGCGGGATCAACTTCTGGGCGTGACGCCACGCGCATGCACATGCGGCGATTTGGTTTTGTAATGGGGGCGGGCTCTGCCCAGCCGTCAGGCTTGGGCGCTAGGCGGTGCTGGTTTTGTGCTGCGGAGTCGCAAGGTGTTCATCGCCACTGCTGCGAGCGAGCAGGCCAGGAAGTTGGTGTCGAATTTGGCGCTGAGCAAGCGCTCCAAGTCCATATCGGTCTAGAACTTGGAATGAAACTGCTCATGCGTGGCATGGCATTTGTACAGATCAATGACCTGTCTGTGGGTGCTTTTAACCTAGAAAACGCAGTTGAACGCGCCCGAGTGCGCTTTCTAGGTTGAAATGCCTATCCGTCGCAACTCTTCTCGGCCCGACTCCACTACTGCTGCAGAACTGGACTTTTTGATGGTGAGCCTGGCGGGCAGCGCATTGTTGCGGGAACGGCGAGGGTTTACGTGGATAGATAGCGCTTTCAACAGGGCCATACTCGATGGAACTCAAGCGGTTGAAATGCTTATCCGTCGGTACCAAAAACGTTTCACCAGTAAAAATATTAGCAATTTAATAAATTGAAAATTAGCCGCAAAACAGGCTTTCGAGCCGTTAACGCTACGTTGGGCACTGGTCAATGATGGCTTGTGTCTCAGTAAACCGATGACCAAGCTCGTTGCTGCGTAACTTACAAAACCATAGTCAAATTTATGCCTGCTCTGAAACATTCACCGCTTCGCCGTGCGTGCGTTGTATTGGTTGTCACCGCCCTGGGTACCCTCAGCTCACTGGCCAGAGCCCAAACATTTCCAACCCGCCCGATTACGGTGATCGTGCCGATCGCTGCCGGCGGGTCAACCGACGTCATCACCCGGCTGGTGGCTAAACATATGAGCGAAAGCCTGGGCCAGCCCATCGTGGTGGAAAACATCACCGGTGCGGGCGGCACCATCGGCGCGACAAAGGTCGCCAGGGCGCCGGCCGACGGCTACATGCTGGTGGCAGGGTCCGCGGGCTCGCAGGCCTCGGCGTACAGCGTCTATGAAAAGATACCCTACACCGCCGACTCGTTTGCGCAGATTGGCCTGACCGCGATCATCCCAGCGCTGATCGTCGTCAACAAAAGCATCCCTGCCACCAACCTTCAGGAGGTGGTGGCCTACATCAAGGCCAATCCGGGGAAGGTGTCGTTCGGCAATGTGGGCATCGGCACTTCTGGCCACCTCCAGTGCGAATTTTTCAAGTTCGTAACAGGCGCCGACATAGCCATGGTGCCTTACCGGGGTGCGGCGCCGATGATCAGTGACCTGATGGCCGGACAGATCCAAGGCGCGTGCGATGCCATGCCGTCCTCAAGCCCGGCAGTGCAGAGCGGACACATCCGCGCGATTGCCGTGTTAGGCGGCGACAGATTGAGCTCGATGCCTGACGTGCCGACTGTGGTCGAGCAAGGCATGCCGCAGTTGCAGTCGTCGTCCTGGGTTGGGCTCTCGGCGCCGAAAGGAACCCCGCCAGCGGTTCTCGCTGCGCTGCAAAAGGCACTCTCGGCTGCGCTGGATGACCTGGCCATACAGGCGAGCATCGCCAAAATGGGCGCGTATGTGCCGCCGGCCAAACAGCGCGGCCTGAAATACACCGATGACTTCGTTCACTCTGAGGTTGTCAACTGGAGCAAGCTCGCGAAGGCGGCCAATCTTGTCAAGCAATAAGGCGTTACAAGGGGCAGCCATGATTTCTTTCGGTACCAGGTCACGCAGCGAATTGCGCCGCCGTCCACTAAACATGATGGGCGGCGTTTTTTACAAAGGCGAGTGGATGGAAAACGGCGAAGACCCGTTGCATTCCCCCACGGTCTTTCTGGCTGAGCAGCCGCCCAACTGCGAATTGCATCCCCACTTTCACCGGCAAAATCAGTTCCAGCTGTTCGTTGAGGGCGAAGGCACCATCGGGCAGGAACGCATCGGACCGGTCACGGTGCACTATGCGGGCGCCTACACCGGCTATGGGCCTATCCTGTCGGGAAATGCCTGGCTCAAGTACTTCACGATTCGCTCTGTTTTCGACACTGGAATCACGCTCAATACCGAGTGGCGCGGAAAAATGATCCGGGGTCCCAAGCGGCATGCGGAAGCTTCTGCAGGCCATCCCTGGACCGTCGAACAGCTATCGGCGCTTCAAGGCACCCAGCGCGAAACCGTGATTGCCGCAGACGCAGGCCTGGGCGCCGAACTGTTCAGGCTGCCGCCCAACACCGCACAGCGGTTGCTGCCGATTGCCGGCAGTGTCGGCCAGTTCATTTTTGTGCTGGCCGGTACCGCGCTCGTGGAAGGCGCCATGCTGTCGCTTTGGGATTCAGCCTTCTTGCCGGCGCCAGACGGAGAAGTTGCGATAGCAGCCGACGCGCAAGGCGCCGAAGTGATTGCCCTGCACATGCCCGTAACCGCTGCGCAATACCTTGCGCAATCGGCCTCCCCGGCCGCGACGGCAAGCCGCCAGCGCGCGACACCGGTCTGAACCCACTTTTGAAAGCAAACCATGCAAGCTGTTGCCACCCCGATTCGTCCCCTCTCTGTTCGCAACCGCGTCACCGAGGCAGAATGGAAAGTCCGTACCGATCTTGCGGCCTGCTACCGCCTGATCGCGCGCTATGGCATGAGCGACCTGATCTACAACCACATCACCGCCAAGCTGCCGTCGAACAAGGAGTTGTTCCTGATCAACCCTTTCGGTCTGCATTATTCCGACATCACGGCGTCGTGCTTTTACACGCTGGACCTCGACGGAAACGTGGTGGACAAGCCGGAAGGCGAGTTTGGCGAATTCCCCGTGAACCGGGCCGGCTTCATGTTGCACAGCGCAGTGCATGCCGCACGCCATGACCTGGGTTGCGTGATCCATACCCACACCCGCGCTGGCATGGCGATCTCGGCCCTGAAGGAAGGCATCCTGCCGTTGACGCATTATTCGATGCGGTTTTATAACGCAATCGGCTATCACGACTACGAAGAGCCGACGGTAGATGAAAGTGAAAGAGCCCGCATCGCACGCGACCTCGGGCCCCATAGCGCCCTCATCCTGCGCAACCATGGGCTGCTGGCAGCCGGGCCGACCGTGCCGGACGCCTGGAACCTGATGTACTGGTTGGAATCAGCCTGCAAGGTGCAGTTGGATGTGTTGTCCACCGGACGCGAAATTTGCACGCCGAATCATGAACTGGCCACCACCATGGCCAAACGCTATGGCCCGCAAGGCAAGCTGAATCTGGCGCCTATCGAATGGCCGGCCATGTTGCGTCAACTCGACAAGGAAGACTCTTCCTACCGCACCTGATCTCGCAGCACTGCATGCGGGAGATTTAGCAATGCAGGACGCTCGACCTGGCCAGTTTGTCGCAAGACCGGCGCAGGCACGCCCGTCGGAAGGAAGACGCCCCAACAGGCCGTCAACACGGTGTCGGCAAAGCCCTGCTCCGTCATGGTGGGAACATTGGGAAGTGCCGAAGCGCGCGTGGCACCCTTGTACGCGATGGCCTGCAACTGGCCCCGTTCGATGAAGCCCCTCATGCTGGCGGGCGGGGTCAATGTCATGTTGACTTCCTGCGCCAGAACCGCTTGCCGCACTGGCACGGCACCCTTGTAGGCCACATGACACCGTCGTTGGCCCCCAGCCCCCAAGACTCAGCGCACCGCATGTTTGATCATGCGCCCCGCCTTGAACATGATCTCCTGCATCACCGTCTTCATGCGCCGCCTCTTGGCCGCATGGCGCAGCGGCGCGTCTTTGCCAATGAGCGCATTTTGGCCAATCAGGTGCAGGATGTTCATCG